>CAITYE010000279.1 GCA_903896535.1 uncultured Paracraurococcus sp. | reverse complement strand
CCACCCACCTCGCCAACAAGAAGGCGGCCTGGTACGCCTTCCAGATCGCGCTTGATATCCCGGAGGCTGCCTCGGCTGACCCGAGCACGCTGCGCAATCCGACGGTCAGTGATCGCGGCGCGCTCGTGCTCGATGCCGGTCGCCATACGCTGCATGTGGGCCATGGCGAGTCACATCGCGAGTTGCGTGCCGGTCGGTTCCTACACCAGGGCGAGCCCGTCTATCTCGGCCGCATGTGGCACGAGGGCGATGCCCGGCTGCTGGTCACCGGCGGGCGCGGCCATTCGGCTTCTGCTGATGGCAGCGCGGCGATCACCTTCGCCAACAATGACGGCTGGTACGACGATGTCTCGGATGGCCCGGTCACGGCGACGGTGACACTCGACGGGGTGGCATTGCCGGTGACCCCGGCCTGGCTGGTGGTGGCGCCGCCGGATTACGGGCCGCAGAACAAGTCGGTGCGGACCATGTGGGACCTGATGCGCGACGTCGCCATCACCGCCGGTACACTGCCGAGGCCGCTGCGGCCATCCTTCACCACCGATATCTATCCGATCTTCGAGCGGTTGAGCCAGTTACAATGGGTGAATGCCGGCTTCGCGGCTGGGTTTGGGTGGCGTTCCGCATTCGATTTCAGCACGCCAGGATGGATCGACCGGCTGAACGATCGCAGCCTGGCGAACCAGGAAACCCGACGGGTGCTGAAGAACTCGTTCCGGCACTACGCCGTCGATGCCTGGTCGCCGATGCCTTGGCCCTGGACCTATGGCGATGCGATGAGCCTGCCGACGCCGGCAACCCCGCGCGCCTTCTCGCAGCTCAGCGGCACCCAGCTCGCCATGCTGGACCAATGGGTTGCCGGCGATTTCGTCGATGATTGGGGCAAGCTGCCGACCTACACCGACATCAACCAGGTCCCGCTCGCCGCGCAGGGCGATATGCTGACGCGGGCGGCGCTGGAATTCTGCCTGGCCGACGCCTTCCACCCGGGCTGCGAGATGACTTGGCCGGTCCGCGCGGCCACGCTGTACATGGCGCCGTTCCGGCTCGCCCATGCGACCGCGGGCTGGATCGAGCCGAGCATGGGCGAGGTGCTGACCAGCAGCAGCGTGACCATCCCTGATGGCCCGCTCTATGGTCAGCTGCCGGGCGGTATCACGCGCTGGATGGCGGTGCCGTGGCAGACCGACACGGCGAGCTGCCGCTCGGGCTACGACAAGACCTACGACCCCTACGTGCCCACCTTCTGGCCAGCGCGGGTCCCCAACGAGGTGCTGACCCGGGAGAACTACGCGGTAGTGCTGGATGCGACGAAAGCGGTCGAGGAGCGCCTCGCCGCCTTCGCCAATCGGGCTGCCTGGATCGCGCCGCTCGGCACCACCAGCTACACCGACCAGATCAACAACATGATCCGCGGCTTCGACCATCTGGGGGTGGTCGAGGTGAATCCAGGGCCGACCGATCCGGTTGGCGCGGCCCTGTTTCCCCCGCGCATCCAGGTCGAAGACCAGCACAAGCCGATTCCGGACCAGCTGGCGCCGCAGCGCCAAGGGAGCCACCTACCCGCTGGCCGGCGCGCCGGCCCGCCGCTCGATCTCTCGGGCATCGACAAGGTGAACCGCTTCCCACGCGGGCTGCGCTGATCCCTCGGCCGGCGCGACACCTGCCATGATTGAGGCGGATGTGGTCGTCCTCGGCGGCGGACCGGCCGGGGCGGCCTGCGCTCTGAACCTCGCCCCGTTCCGGCGGGTGCTGATGCTGGACCATCGCCGCGAGCCAGCCCCGCGCATCGGCGAATCCCTGGCGCCGGCGGCACGCCGCCTGCTAGTCGATATGGGCCTCTGGGAGGCCTTCCTCGCCGAGCGGCACGCGCCCTGCCACGCGACCCGCACTGTCTGGGGCGGGCCCATGCCGGTGGAGGCGGAGGGGCTGCGCGACCTCGACGGATCGGGCTGGCATCTCGATCGCGCCAAGTTCGACGGCTGGCTGAGGGCGGTGGCCACGCGGCGCGGCGCCGCGCTGGTCGCCCCAGCTCTGGTCACCGGCATCCACCAGGATGGTGCCGGCTGGCGGCTCGACCTGCTGCTGGACGGGCGCTCTTTGCCAGTGCGGACTTGCCTGCTGGTGGATGCTGGGGGGCGTATGGCGCCGCTCGCCCGGCGCCTTGGTGCGCGCCGGCGCGTGGCGGACCGGCTGGTCTGCGGCTGGTTGTATGGCGAGGATACCCATCCGGGCGGCGGCACCACGCTGGTCGAGGCTGAGCCGGGCGGCTGGTGGTACAGCGCCCCGCTGCCTGATCGGAGGCGCGTCCTCGCCTTCCACACGGATGCCGACCTGCCCGATGTGGCTTCGACCCGATGCGCCGAGGGATTGCTGCAGCGATTGGCGGCGCGGCCCTTCCTGGCCTCCGCGCTGGCCCGGTCGGGTTTCACGCCCGCCGGTGCCGCGGGATTCTGCGCCGCCCACAGCACCACACTGCTGCCGGCCGCGGGTCCGGGCTGGCTCGCGGTTGGCGACGCCGCGCTTGGCTTCGACCCCTTGTCGTCGCAGGGCCTGTTCAACGCGCTTTATACCGGCCTCGCCGGCGCGGCGGCGGCGGACCGCCATCTGGGCGGCGATGCAGCCGCGCTCTCGGCTTATGCGGCGGGGTTGCAGCCGATCGGCGATGCCTACCGGTCGCACTTGCAGGCCTGGTATGGCGCCGAGCGCCGATGGCCACAGCACCCCTTTTGGCAACGACGCCAGACGCCAGACGTCGCCGAGGCATAATCCGGGCCGTGGATCTCGCCGCAGCGGGTTCCTGGAATGGACCTGGAGTCCAATGTATTGACGCGGCTTCGGTGATGGTGGGATGGGCCACCGAACGGGGGAGCTGGATGCCGGTGCCAGGCAGGTCGATGGCGACCGTCGATTGGAGTGCACTCCTGCGGCTGGACAGCTTCAGGCTGCTGTTTTAACCGCCTGGCGGCGTGTTGAACCTGGCACTGGGCGGGGCGAAGTTAGCCTAGAGCAAGAGATCCGTTCAGGCTATTCCGCCGCAACGCACCACTAGCCATTGATTTGGTGGGCCGATTCACCCGACGTTCGGGTACCATCCGTCTGGCACGCACCACTAGCACCCGCTTGGTCCGCCTTTTTTGCACAACGTGATGACGATTGAGAAAAGCGTGAAGGCGAGCAGAATGAGCGCTTCCTCGCGGCTGCCGAGCAGCAGCTAAAGCTTTCGCCGCGGCAGGGTGTTGGGTCCATCGCGCTTCAGGCGAAACGCCATCTCGGCGTCGCTGAGGCCGGAGATCGGCGAGGCGGCCTCGACGACATCGACTATGGTGG
>CAITYE010000278.1 GCA_903896535.1 uncultured Paracraurococcus sp. | reverse complement strand
TTTGTACGCACGCATTCGCGTGCATACAAAACTGCTTCGCTCCGCGGCTTCGCCGCGGGAGAGCCTCGCCCACTAGGCTCGCCGTCCAGGCCACAAAACGGCGCCTGGAAAATGCCGAAGCTACTTCGTTCCGATACGGGCCGCTTATGACCGTGCGTACCAGTGCGGATTTGTCCGAAACCGAGCATGATTTCGGACGTTCAGGCAAGCTCCTCGCGGTTGGAACCCCAACCGCGCGCCGGATCGCTATCGCATCCGGCGCTGAGGAGGCTGTTTCACCGAATTGTGATCGCACGGTGCCGCAATGAACTCACCGAAAATAGGTCGAGAGTCCGGCTTATTATTGAGACGATTTGGACAGTCGCATGACCAATGTTAATGCGTGAACAGCGGCTCCGGCCATGCGCCCTACGCATGTCGCCAGCCCCGATACAAGCCAATCGGAGCGACCCTGCGGGCCGGTTGGTCGCTTCACACGACTGGTGGCAGCCCTTGGCCGCGCCCATCAGCGGCGTTACCCCGCGGCCACGGCCCAATTCAGCGGGTAGCAACCGGTGACCGCCAACGGGCCGAACCACCCCTGGCTGCCGGCAGACAGGTGCTGCTTCGGCTGTTCAGCCTGTGTCGCTCATTGGCTGGCGATCGCCTGGTGGCAGGCACGCGGCCACCAAGCGTCGAGCGCCTCTCGCTCGAACAGCCAAACACCACTCACGGGGTGCCGCTGAACCGCCAAGCTATGTAGCTGCTGAGTGAATTCTCCCCAGAAGTGCTGGCTGAAAATTCCCCAGTTCAGCGCCACTGCCCGATCCCGCCGGGGGCGCGCCCCCGGCGGGATCGGGCGGCGCCGGTTTGCCCGAGGATGCCGGCTGGCATCGTGGGAGCAGTCGGTGGTCACCCTTGGGGAGCTTGTCATGATCCTGGACCTCGTCCGGCAGGGACTGTCCGTCTCTGCCATCGCCCGCCGCACCGGCCACGACCGCAAGACCGTCCGGAAGTACCTCGAACGCGGCATGCAGGCACCGGCGTACACCCCGCGGGAGCCGGTGCCGTCGCCGCTGGCTCCCTTCCATGCCTTCCTGCGCGAGCGGGTCGGCCGCTTTCCCGACCTGACCGGCCGGCGCCTGTGGCGCGAGATCCGCGACATCGGCTTCACCGGCGGCTACGCCACGGTGACCGACTTCCTGCGCACCGTCCGCCCGCCGGCCGAGCCCGCCGCCTTCGAGCGCCGCTTCGAGACCCCGCCGGGTCGCCAGGCGCAGGTCGACTTCGCACACTTCAAGGTGCGCTTCGAGGACGAACCCGGCGCCGAGCGCATCGTCTGGCTGTTCTCCCTCGTGCTTGGCCACAGCCGCATGATGTGGGCCCGCTTCGTCGCCCAGCAGGACCTTGCCACCGTGCTGCGCTGCCACGTCGCCGCCTTCAGCGCCCTTGGCGGCGTGCCGGAGCAGATCCTCTACGACCGCATGAAAACCGCGGTGCTCGGCGAGGTCGACGACCGCGGCATCGTCTACAACGACAAGCTGCTGGCCCTGGCCGCCCACTATAGCTTCGTCCCCAAGGCCTGCCGTCCCTACAGGGCAAAGACCAAGGGCAAGGTCGAGCGGCCCTTCCGCTACGTCCGCGAGGATTTCTTCCTCGCCCGCAGCTTCCGCAATCTCGAGGACCTGAACGCGCAGTTCACCCAGTGGCTCGACCAGGTCGCCAATCGCCGCCTGCACGGCACCACGAGCCGCATCGTCATCGAGCACTTCGCCGAGGAGCTACCGGCTCTCAAGCCGCTGCCGGCTGGGCCGTTCAACGCCGTGCTCCGTCTCGAGCGGCGCATCTCGCACGAGGGCATGATCTCGGTCGGCGGCAACCTCTACTCCGTCCCCGACGGCACCCGCCGCCGCCCCGTCGAGGTCCAGCTCACCGCCGCCGAGGTCCACATCCTTGAGGATGGCCGGCTCGTCGCCACGCATCCCGTGCTCGAGGGCCGCGGCCGACGTCGCATCGCTGAAGGCCACCGCAGCCTGCCGCCGCCGCACAACAGCACCACGCCACGGGCAGGCGCCTCGGCACCGCCACCAGCACCCGCCGCGGCCACCGGCGTGGCGCCCCGTTCGCTGGCCATCTACGAGGCGATCGGCCGCCGCCTCGCCGCCGTGGATACAGCACGATGAGCGCCGCACCCGCCACTCTCGACCGCATCCGCCGCCATCTGGTCGGCCTGCGGATGCCGCGTTCCCTCGAGGTGCTGGAGCACCTGCTGCGCCAGCTCGAGCGTGGCGAGATCTCCGCCCTCGAGGCGATCGACCAGTTGCTCGACGAGGAACTCAGCCTGCGCGAGGGCCGCCGCGTCAAGACCGCCCTCAAGATGGGCCGGCTGCTGAGCATCAAGACACTCGCCGGGTTCGACTTCTCATTCCAGCCCTCGCTCGACCGCAACCGCATCCTCACCCTCGCCGGCCTCGACTTCATCGACCGCCACGAGGTCGTCCACTTCCTCGGCCAGCCCGGATGCGGCAAGACGCACCTGGCCATCGCGCTCGCCGTCGAGGCGGTGCACGCTGGCCGCAGCGTCTACTTCACCACGCTGGCCGAACTCATCAGCTCGCTCGCCAAGGCCGAACGCGAGGGCACGCTCCGCGAGCGCATCCGGTTCCTCTGCAGGTCCCAGCTGCTGGTCGTCGACGAGATCGGCTACCTCCCCGTCGTCGCCGGCGGCGGGAACCTGTTCTTTCAGCTGGTCAACGCCCGCTACGAACGCGGCGCCATGATCCTCACCTCCAACCGAGGCTTTGCCGAATGGGGCGAGGTCTTCGGCGATACCGTGGTCGCCACCGCGCTGCTCGATCGCCTGCTCCACCACGCCGTCGTCGTCCGGATCGAGGGCGCCAGCTATCGCCTCCGCCGCCATGCCGACCTGCTGCCAGACAGCACCGCGCACCGTCAGCCACACGCCTCCGACCCACCGCCACGCCGACGCGGACGACCACCCAAATCGCCCGCGCCCGAGCTCAACGGCGCAGCGTAGCCACCAGCCGAAGTGGGGAATTTTCAGCCAGCACTTTTGAGGAAATCAGACTCAGCATTGACAGCAGCCGCATCGCGTTGGCGGCGAAGCGCATGCAGGACAGCCGGGTCCAGGTGACCGCGTTCTTGCCCTCCTTGATGTGCTGCTCGGCCGTGCCGCGCTGATTGGTGAAGGCGACCACCCGCTCAGCCGGGCGCGTCATGTTGGTCACAAAGAACCCAACGCGCGGATACAGTTCGCCGGGGTGCCATTCGACCTTGGCCACCACCCGCCGTGCTTTGCTCCAGGACCCGGCCCGATAGCTGAAGCTGGC
>CAITYE010000277.1 GCA_903896535.1 uncultured Paracraurococcus sp. | reverse complement strand
GGCATTTGGGACGGGGCATTTGGATTGCCGCCGAGGCACGGGAATGAGACGCTGACGCTCACTCGGGAATCAGGTGCCGAAAGGCCAAGGGGGAGCGTCATGCCGATTTCGCGTCGTGCCTTGGTTGCGGCCGGGCAGGCGGTTCTGGCCACGCCGGCTTCGGCCGAGGCCGAAGCTTTTCCGGTCCGACCGCTTAGGATGTTGGTGCCTTTTGCGCCCGGTGGGCCGCTCGATATCAACGGGCGGCCGCTGGCCGAGGAGATGGGCCGCGCCCTGGGTCAGACGGTGGTTTTCGAGAACAAGCCCGGCGCCAACGGCATCGTCGCCACGCAGCAGGTCGCAACCGCCAAGCCTGACGGCTATACCTTGCTCTATACAACCGGCAGCTTCGTCGGGAATATGGTCTTCAGCCTGGTGCCGCTGCCCTACGATCCGCAGAAGGATCTCGCGCCGGTCACGCTGGTCTCGCGCGGCAACGGCATGCTGCTCGTTGGCCGTGCCTCGCTGCCGGCACAGAACATGGCAGAGCTCGTGGCGCTGGCGAAATCCAAGCCCGGCGGCCTGTCCTGCGCCATGACCGGGATCGGCAACATCACCCATCTTGGCCCTGAGCAGTTCAAGGAGTTTACGGGCGCCGACTTGCTGACCCTGGTGATGCAGGGCACCGGGCCCGCGATCACCGCCATGCTCTCGGATCAGGTCGATTTGACCTTCTCAACATTGCCGCCAGCCGAGCCGCATCTCCGCGCCGGCAGGCTCCGCTGCTTTGGCTATACCGGAGAGCGGCGCATGCTCGCTTTTCCCGACGTGCCGACCATGCGTGAGCTTGGCTACCCCGATTGGGTGCTGATCGGCATGGGCGGGCTATGGACCACCGGCGGTACGCCGCGCGCACGGGTGGATGTGCTGCAGCGCGCCGTGGCGACGGCGGTCGCCACACCCCTCATGCAAAGGCTGTTGTGCGAGGCGGAGACCGAGGCGGCGCCCGTGTCGCCTGCGGCGTTTGCCAGTTTTCTCGAGCAGGAATTGGCGATGCAGCGCCGTATCGCGCGGCGCATCGGCATGTTGAAGGAGTAGACGATGTTCGAGGTCCCGGTACTCATCGTCGGTGGCGGGCCGGTCGGCCTCACCGCCTCGATCCAGCTCTCACGCCTCGGCATCCGCAACCTGCTGGTGGAGCGCCATCCCGGCGTCGCCAAGTTGCCGAAGGCGCGCGGCATCAATGCCCGGACCATGGAAATGTATCGCCAGATGGGCTTGGAGCCGGCGATCCGCGATGCCGGTCTGGCGCCACACCGCTTCGGCCTGATCGTCTGGACCGAAAGCCTCGCTGGCACCGAGATTGAGCGGCGCGTGCCGGGGCGGGCAAGCCCGCGCAACATGGCCATGACGCCGACCCCCAATTGCCTGTGCGCCCAGGATGACCTGGAGCCCGTGCTGCATCGCTATGCCGAGGCGGAATCGCTGGCTGATATCCGCTTCTCCAACGAGCTGACCGAATGCGCCCCGGATGCTGAGGGCGTGACCGCGACCATCCGCGATCGCACAACCGGGGCGGCGGAGCAGATTCGCGCCCAATGGTTAATCGCCTGCGATGGCGCGCAGAGCCGGGTGCGCCGGCAGCTTGGCGTGCGCATGCTGGGCGAGGAGAAAGTCTATGACAGCGTCAATATTCTGTTCCGGGCCAACTTGAGCCCCTGGACCGCGCACCGACCAGCCGCGCTCTATTTCGTCGAGCAGCCTGACCTGCGCGGCACTTTCCTCACGATCAACGGCGAGGATCGCTGGAGCTTCCTGATCCACAGCCTGAAGCAATATGGCTGGACGCCGGCGGATTTCACCGATTCGCTATGCACGGCGTTGATCCGCAAGGCGGCCGGCCTCCCCGATCTTGATGTGCAGGTGCTGGGCATCAGCGCCTGGGAAGCCTCGGCGATCGTCGCCGAACACTATCGATTCGGACGGATTTTCCTGGCCGGCGACGCGGCGCATGAGGTGCCGCCGACGGGCGGGTTTGGCCTCAATACCGGCGTGCAGGATGTGCAGAACCTGACCTGGAAGCTCGCCGCGGTGTTACGAAACGAGGCCGGGGAGGCGCTGCTCGACAGCTACCATGCGGAACGCCAGCCGCTCGCGGATCTGACCGCGCGCACCAGCCTTGCCAATGCACTCTCCATGGGTCGCACGGCGAAGCAAAACACAGCGGTGATCGCCCGGCCGGAATTCCTCAACGAGCAGGGTCTGATCTTCGGCCAAACCTATGAGAGCGGCGCGGTGATCGCAGATGGCACGCCGATCGCGCCGCTTGACGAACGGATCACCACCTATGATCCGCTCGCCCGGCCAGGCTGCCGGGCGCCGCATCATTGGCTGGCCCGCGGCGAGACCCAGGTCTCGACGATCGATCTGTTCGGCCAGGGCTTCGTTCTTTTGGCCGCACCGGGGGGTGAGGCCTGGGTGCGGGCGGCCGCAGGGCTGGCGCCCAAGCGGCGCGTCGCGCTGACCGCTTATCGCATCGGCGCCGATCTCACCGACCCGGATGACGGTTTCGCCGCGCTCTATGGCCTCGATCCGGACGGCGCTGTGCTGGTTCGTCCGGATGGCTATATCGCCTGGCGCAGCCGCAGCGGCACCGCGGATCCCGAGAGGCGGCTCGCGGCCGTCCTCGGGCAGGTGCTGGCGCAATCCGCCGCCGGCGGGTGATCAGCCCTTCAGAATGAAGGGCTTGGCCTGCGCGTCATAGGCCGGATAGCCGAGCAGCGTACGGAGCTCGGCCGATGGCAGCGCAGTGGTCGCCTCCGCCCCGCCCGCCTTGATGGTGGCGAGCCCGGCCTGGATGCCGGCGATCGCCGGAGAGAGCATGCCGGTCGGGAAGGTACCGATCTTGAAGCCGAGTTGTGCGGCTTCCGCCTGGGTCGGTGTGGCCCGCGCCCCGCCTGGGGAGAGCACCGCGAAGCTCGGCCGTCCGCCGGCGGCCTTGATGCCGCGGGCGATCTCCGCGTCATCCGCAGGACTGTCGAGGAAGAGAATATCGGCGCCTTCTTCAACGAAGATTTCGATTCGCGCCACCGCTTCGTCGATCCCCTGGGTGGGCCGGCAATCGGTCCGGGCCAGCACCAGGATGCCGCTATCCTTCGCCGCCTGGACGGCGGCACGGACCTTCATCCGGGCTTCCTCGCGGGGCAGGCACGGCTTGCCGGCTGAGGTGAGTGCTCGCGGGGTGATCTTGTCCTCGATCAGCACCGCGGCCGCGCCCGCCTGGCCATAGGCGCGCACGGTCCGCTGCACGTTCATCGCGTTGCCGTAGCCATGATCCCCATCGGCGAGGATCAGCAGATCCGGTGCCGCCCGGCGGACCATGGTGAAGCTGTCGAACATCTCACCGAAGGAGATCAGGTCGAGATCAGCCCCGCCCAGACGGCTGGCGGCGCAGCAGGAGCCCGAGAGGAAGGCGGTCTTGAAGCCGGCGGCCTGGGTCAGCTTGGCACTGATACCGTCCCATACGGCTGGCATAGGGACCAAGCCCGGCTGCTGCAGCAGGGCACGGAGTCGATCAGGAGGGCTCATGGCGTTTCCTTCTGGCTGGTTTCCTTGCAGCCTAGAGCAGGTCCCCGTTAGCGCGAAGCCGTCCAGCGAGGCCTCGCAGGTTGACACCCTGGCAGCCAAGCGCGCCGAATACCGCAAAGGAGACAAGGTCCGAATGCCGACGCTGCAACGCCCCGATGGCGAAATCCACTACGAGGTCCATGGCAGCGGGTTTCCGGTTTTGCTCTTCGCGCCTGGCGGGCTGCGCTCGCGCATCGCCATGTGGCAGACCCCGCCCGGCGGCCCTGCCCGGCCCTGGGTGGATTGGACGCGTGCGCTGCCGGCGGCGGGCTTCACCGCCGTGGCCATGGATCAGCGGAATGCCGGGCAGTCCCGCACCGCGATCGAAGCAGGTCATGGCTGGCCTACCTATACCGCCGATCATCTCGCATTGATGGACCATCTTGGCCATCGGCGGTTTGCCGTGCTCGGTGGCTGTATCGGCGGAACCTATTGCCTGAATGCGGTAAAAGCGGCGCCTGAACGGATCCCCTGCGCCGTGCTGCAGAACCCGATCGGCCTGCATCCCGAACATCCGGGCTACTTCCCCGATAGCCACGCGGAATGGGGCGCCGAGCAACTGGCGGCGCGGACGGATTTATCCGCTGCGGCGCTTGCAGCCTTCGGACGCAACATGTGGGATCACCCGTTCGTCTTCGGCGTGGATCGGGATTTCGTACGCGGCTGCCAAACCCCCTGCCTGCTCCTGCCGGGTACTGATATTCCCCACCCCGCTGTGACGAGTACGGAACTGGCAGCGTTGCTCCCGGCGGTCGAGGTGTTAAAGGATTGGCGCGGACCGGCGCATTTGCCCGAGCAGGAGCGGCGCGTGTTGGCTTTCCTGCGGCAGCATTGCGTCTGACGCTGCATCGCAGCGCTGCAATCAGCGCGCCGCCAGAACCGCGAAGGCATCGCCCTCGGCGCGGTGCTGCTCGATATGCCTGCGGTGCCACAGCGCATAGAACAGCAAGTGCCAGGCTGCGGCCGCCTTGTGCTTATCGCTGGTCGCGTGGCGGAACAGCGCGGTGACGCGATCCGGCTTGGCGATCTCGGCAATCCCTGCCTGCGCCGCGACCAGAGGGCCGAGCCGCTCGCCGGCCCGCTCGATCCAGGCGGCGACCGGGACGGTAAAGCCCTGTTTCGGTCCGAACGGGTCGGCCGCCGGCAGATGCTGGGCAAGCCATTGGCGGAGCAGCCACTTGCCCATGCCATCGCGGACCTTGAGGGTATCGGGCAGGCGGAAAGCGGCCGCGGCGATGCCGGGGTCGAGCAGCGGGGTGCGACCTTCCACCCCATGGGCCATCAGGCAGCGATCCAGCTTGATCAGCAGGTCGTTCGGCAGCCAATCTGCGACGTCGAGCGCTTGCGCCGCCTGCAGTCGGCTGCGCCCTGGCAGGCTGGCCGCCGCCTCCGCCGCGCCAATACCGTCGCGCCACCCGGTCGGTGCCTCGCGCAGCACGTCGAGGCGATCGAAACAGCCGCGGGCGCGCGGCGCCTTGCCGCCCAGCCACCAGGGGCGCATGGCCGCGCGGTAGCGCCCATAGCCGCCGAAAATCTCGTCCCCTCCCTCGCCAGAGAGCACGACCTTGACGTCCTCACGGGCCCGACGGGCGAGGAACCAGGTTGGGATGATCGCGTAATCCGCCGCCGGATCATCCACGGCCGCGACGATTTCCGGCAAATGCTGCCAG
>CAITYE010000276.1 GCA_903896535.1 uncultured Paracraurococcus sp. | reverse complement strand
GGCCTTTCGTGCGGCGCTGGAGGAGCGGCGGCGGGATCGGGTGCCGCTGGATTGGGCGATGACGCAGAACAACCTCGGCAATGCGCTTTCGGCGCTTGGTGAGCGCGAGAGCGGGACGGCGCGGCTGGCGGAGGCGGTGGCGGCCTATCGTGCGGCGCTGGAGGAGCGGCGGCGGGATCGGGTGCCGCTGGATTGGGCGACGACGCAGAACAACCTCGGCAATCCGCTGCGGGCGCTCGGCGAGCGCGGCGATGCCGCGGCCCTGCCGCAGGCCATCGCGGCCTATGAGGGGGCGCTGGAGGAGTTCCGCCGCGCCGGGGCCGACCACTACATCACCATGACCGAACGCAACCTCGCCCGCGCCCGCGCCCTGCTCCCAAGCCCCTGACGCCGCCTCGCCCCAGGCAAAAACCCGGTTCCCAAAGGCCTTTCGGCCTTTGGCGGGGAGAGCCCGAGAGGGGCGGCGCCCCTCTCGGCCGGCTTCACCCCAACCAACCAAGCCCCAAAAATTACTCCGCCGCCAGTTGCAGCGCCGCCGCCGGCCGCGCCCAGATGGCGGTATCATGAAACACCGCCCCGCCATTCGGCAGGCCCGGCTGGTCGCTGACCAGCAGGTTGATGCCGACGCCGCCATCCCAATCCGCGTTCGGCCAGATGCTCTCCACCACGATGGTGCCGGGCTGCTGCCCGTCCGCCAGCCGGCAGGCCAGCGTCACCTGCCCGGCGGCATTGCCCAGCGTCACCCGCCCGCCCTCGGCCACGCCCAGGCGCGTGGCGTCCTCGGGGTGCAGCAGGGCGGTCGGCGCGCCTTCGCGCTTCCGGCTGCCGGGGGTTTCCGTAAAAGTGGAGTTCAGGAATTGCCGCGCCGGGGCGGTGACCAGACGGAAGGGGTGCGCCTCGGACGGCGCATCGAAGGCGGCCAGGTGGTCCGGCAGGCGCGGCATCACCGCGTGCGCGGCGCCGAGCGCCGCCCAATCCGGCGCGAAGCGGAAGCGCCCATCCTTGTGGCCGAAGCCGTCGAGGAAGTGGCTGGCCTCGAAACTGCCTTGGGCGTCGATCCAGCGCTGCTCGATCAGCGTCTCCATCCCCGGCCAGCCGGAGGCGCGGAGCGTGGCGTCGATCATCTCCCGCTCCGTCATCGCGAAGCCCGGGTGTGCCGCGCCCAGCCGCTTCGCCAGTTCGCAGATGACGAAGTGATTGGGCCGGCATTCGCCGGGCGGGGTGATGATCTTCAGGCCAAGCTGGATATGGCTGTGCCCGCCGGCCTGATAGATGTCGTCATGTTCAGTGAACATGGTGGCGGGCAGGACGAGATCGGCCAGCGCCGCCGTCTCGGTCATGAACTGCTCATGCACCACGGTGAACAGGTCGTCGCGCAGCAGGCCCTGGCGGACCTTGGCGCTGGCGGGGGCGACGACGGCGGGGTTGGTGTTCTGGATCAGCAGCGCGGTCACCGGCGGCCCGTCGCCGAGATCGCTGGGATCGCCCGTCAGCACCGCGCCGATGCGGGACATGTCGAGCTCGCGCACGCTGGGGTCGATCGCGTCCAGCCCTTCGATTAGCGTCTTGTTCCAGTGGTAGATGCTGCGGTTGTTCCAGAAGGCGCCGGCGCCCTTGTGCGGCCATTTGCCGGTGACGGTGGGCAGGCAGGTCACGGCGTGCAGCGCGGCGGCGCCGTTGCGGCTGCGGGTGAAGCCGTAGCCGCAGCGGATATAGGCGCGCTGGGTTTCGCCATACAGTTTGCCGAAGGCCTCGATTTCCGCCACCGACAGCCCAGTGATGCCGGCTGCCCAGGCGGGGTCGCGCGCCGCCAGATGCGCTTCCAGCCCGGCCGGGAAGTCGGACATGCGGGCCATGTAGGCGCGGTCGGCGAAGCCGTCGCGAAAGGCGATATGCATCACCGCGCAGGCCAGCGCGCCATCGGTGCCGGGGCGCAGCGCCAGGTGCATATCGGCCGCCGCGGCGGTGCCGGTGCGGTAGGGGTCGATCACCACCAGCTTGGCGCCGCGCGCCTTCCGGGCGCGGGCGACATGG
>CAITYE010000275.1 GCA_903896535.1 uncultured Paracraurococcus sp. | reverse complement strand
GGCCGGAGGATTGCACGTGGATCGCCGCGCGCTGCACCACCCGCTGAAAGCCCGCCGTCGGCTTCGGGTCGCCACCGCGCTCGGACACCAGACCAGCTAGGTCCTTGTCGAGGAACTCAGTGAGGTCGCGCTTCAGCTTCTCGACATCGACACCGCAAGCCCGCAAAACGCCGGCCGCATCAGTATCGTCGGTGAGCGAGAGCAACATGTGCTCCAGTGTCGCGTATTCGTGGCGGCGCTCGTTGGCAAGACCAAGCGCCCGATGCAGCGTTTGCTCAAGATTACGGGACAGCATGCTTCGCAACGCTCCCTGATGCTCTGTCGACCGGCGGTGCCGATCGCGGCCAATGCACGGCCTCAACCGAATAGTGGCGCAAGGCCCTCGCCCCGCGCGAGTCCGCCAATCGGCGGGGGTGCGTTTGGTGGCAGGAAAGCCGACCGCGGCCTGCGGTTATGATAGGGATGAGCGAGAATCGTGCCAGGAATGGGCAGGCGCGCTGTAAAGCGCCTATTCCTTCTCGATCGTGCATTGCAGCGGATGCTGGTTCTGCCGGGCCAGGTCCATGACCTGGGTCACTTTCGTCTCCGCCACCTCATAGGTGAAGACGCCGCAAACGCCGACTCCACGACGATGCACATGCAACATGATGCGAGTCGCCTCCTCCCGGTTCTTCTGGAAGAACCGTTCCAAGACGTGCACGACGAACTCCATCGGCGTGTAGTCGTCGTTCAGCATCAGGACCTTATACATCGCCGGCTTCTTGGTCCGCGGCCGGGTCTTGACCACAACCCCGGTATTCGGCGCGCCATCGCCAGGCGAGTTCGGTCCGTTAGGCTTCTTGTCTTGGTCGCTCATGGGCATCCTGATGGCGCGGCGGGGCCGATAGGGCCGACCTGCCCGGAAAGGATAGGATAGTCCGGCGCCGGGTCAAAGGTGAAGCGCCGCGCGCCGGTCGGCATCATAACGGAGCACGGCCGCGCCGAATAGCAGGACCCACCGGCAAGTGAGATCCACAAATGACAACGCCACCCGCGGCAGAGCCTCGGGTGGCGTTGCTCAGGCAATCCGGGGCGAACGCCCCGGCGACGATCAAGCAGCGAGCGGCTTGCCGAAGGTCTCAACCGCAAGGGTGACGCGGGCGGCGAGCGGCGCCACCGCGGCCTCGACCAGCTTCACGGCCTGCTCCTGCAGCTTGGCACCCTCGGCGAGGCTCTTCTCGACCGCGGCACGGCTGTAGCTGGTATGGATATCAGCAGCTTCCTTCAGGCTCTTGACCTGGCCAAGGGCCTTGGCGCCCTCGAGCGAGTGCTCGGTCAGCCCCTGCAGCAGGGACAGGGCCTGCTTGCTAAGGTCCTGCACGCCAGCCATGTAGACCTGCGTCGCCTGGGTGAAGGCTTCCATGTTGCCACGGCTGAAGGCGGCGGCGTCCTCAGCGGCCTTGGTGAAGGTCTCGACAGTCTTGCTGGCCTGGTCCATCGTCTGCTCCATCGTCGTGCGCGTCTGCGCGGGTTCTTCGTTGATATTCGTCACGGTATCCGTCGCAGCGAAGGGTGTGGTCTCGACCACCCCGGCCACGAGTTTTTCAACATCGGCGGCCCTGGCCGCGCGCATCCGGGCGTTAGCCATAGGTTTTTTCCTCATACTGCCGCGCTGGCTTCCGCATTGCAGATCCCGCTAGGGGTCTCTCGGCGGTCCAACGTCGTGCTGCACTGCAACAAGACTGATATACTGAGGGGCCCGCCGCGGTTCAAGAGAAATTTTGCAGCGCAATATTTTAATCCGCCTTGATATCAAACGGCCTCTCACCATCGCCCGTAGCGGCTCATGGCGGCTCTGATCATCTTCCGGCAAGCTATTGCTTTTATGGGGTTCGGACATCTTTTGGGTGGACGTCGGCAAGATTGCCCCCTAGGGTCAGCGCGCATTTGGGGTGCCGCCGGGGGCAGGCGCCGCCGGCATAGCAAGGGGGTTGCATGCAGGTGAACGGCAAGGCGTCGCACTGGCGACGCGGCCTAGGGGTCTTTCTGGGCAGCGTCAGCGCCAGTCTTTTCCTGCTGCTGGCGGGGACAGCAAGGGCGCAGATCGGCAGTGAACGCTATGCGTCGATCGTCCTCGACGTCCGCAGCGGCACGCCGCTCGTTGCGGCCAGCCCGGATGAGATCCGCTACCCCGCCTCACTCACCAAGATGATGACGGCCTACATGGCGTTCGAGGCGATTCGTGAGCGCCGTACCACGCTGAACTCGCCCGTCTATGTGTCCGACGATGCGGCCTCGATGCCGCCTTCGAAGCTGGGGCTCCTCCCCGGCTCGACCATCACCGTTGAGGAAGCGATTCTCGCGATAGTGACCAAATCCGCCAATGACGCCGCCGCCGCGCTCGGCGAGCATCTAGGCGGGGGATCGGAAGCACGCTTTGGCCAGTTGATGACCATGAAGGCGCGCCAACTCGGCATGCGGAATACCAGCTTCCGCAATGCCTCTGGCCTGCCGAGCTTCGAGCAGGTGACCACCGCGCGGGATATGGCAACCCTCGGCCGGCGCTTGATGACCGATTACCCTCAGTATTTCCATTATTTCTCGACCCCGGCCTTCATCTACAACGGGCGCACGCACACCAACCATAACCGCCTGCTGCAACAGTATGACGGCGCCGATGGCATCAAGACCGGGTACATCAACGATAGCGGGTTCAACCTTGTCGCCAGTGCGAGGCGGAGTGGCGTGCGTTTGGTCGCCGCGGTCTTCGGCGGTGCATCCAGCCGCGAGCGCGACCAGCATATGATGGCCCTGCTCGATCAGGGCTTCGAGACGATGGGCGTGGCCCCGCGCGTGGCGATGGTCGCCCAGGC
>CAITYE010000274.1 GCA_903896535.1 uncultured Paracraurococcus sp. | reverse complement strand
TACGCTACGCGGCATCGCGATCAGCCCTTCGTCGCGTTGCGGCGGCGGACGATAAGCCCGTCGGTCCGCTTGTTGTTGCGCGTCTTCGCGCCTTTCGTCGGCTTGCCCCAGGGGGTGACCGGATGGCGCCCGCCAGAGGTCCGGCCTTCGCCGCCACCATGCGGGTGGTCAACCGGGTTCATCACCACGCCGCGGTTATGCGGCCGGAACCCCATCCAGCGCATGCGCCCGGCTTTGCCGAACTCCTGGTTGCTGTTGTCCGGGTTCGATACCGCGCCGATGCTCGCCATGCACTCGGCCCGCACCACCCGGAGTTCACCGGAGGCGAGCTTGATCTGGGCATAGCCAGCATCCTTGCCGACCAGCTGCACATAGGTCCCGGCGGAGCGGGCAATCTTGCCGCCCGCACCTGGCTTCATCTCCACATTGTGGATGATGGTGCCCACCGGAATAGCCGCCATCGGCATCGCGTTGCCTGGCTTAATATCCGCCCGCTCCGCCGCAATGACCGCATCACCGGCCTTTAGCCGCTGCGGCGCCAGGATGTAGGCGAGCTCGCCATCCTGATACTTCAGCAGAGCAATCCAGGCGGTACGGTTCGGATCGTATTCCAGCCGCTCCACGACAGCCGGGACCCCGAGCTTCGTGCGCCGCTTGAAATCGACCACGCGGTAAGACTGCTTATGTCCGCCGCCACGGAACCGGACCGTGATCCGCCCATGATTGTTACGCCCGCCCTTAGAGCTCTGACCCTCGGTCAGCCGCTTCACAGGCGCACCCTTCCAGAGCTCGTCGCGTTTCACCAAAATGGTGCCGCGCAGGCTTGGAGTGACTGGATTGAAACTCTTCAGTGCCATGACGTTATGCCAGCCCCGTCGTCAGGTCGATGCTCTGCCCTTCGGCAAGCTGGACCATCGCCTTCTTCCAATCTGCGCGCTGCCCGGGGCGGCCCCGGAAGCGCTTGGTCTTGCCCTTCACCACCAGGGTGTTCACCGCGCGCACCTGCACGCCAAACAGATCCTCGACCGCGGCCTTGATCTCCGGCTTCGTCGCCGAAAGCGGCACGCGAAAAACCACCTGGTTGCGCTCCGAGAGCAGCGTCGCCTTTTCCGTCACCAGCGGCGACAGAATCGTCTGGTACATCCGCTCCTTCGACAGGATCGGCTTGGTAGCGACCTCGCTCATGCCAGACGCTCCTTCAGCGCTTCGAGGCCGGCGCGAGTGACGGCCAGCACGTCGTGGTTGAGGATGTCGTAGACATTGGCACCGATCGTCGGCAGCACCCGAACATGCGGCAGGTTGCCAACAGCCCGGCCAAACCCGGCTTCAACGCTGGCATCCACGACCAGCGCCGAACGCCAGCCTAGGGCCTTCAACTGCCGAGCGACGGTTGCGGTCTTGCCCGTCTCACCGGCCGAGGCCACATCGAGCACAACGAGTTTTCCCTCAGCCACCTTCTGCGACAGCGCAGAAATAAGGCCAAGCCGGCGCACCTTCTTGTTCAGCGAATAGCCATGGTCACGCACGACCGGGCCATGCACCACACCACCGGTGCGGAACTGCGGCGCGCGCAACGAACCTTGGCGGGCATTACCCGTACCCTTCTGGCGGTAGGGCTTCTTGGTGGTGCCCGAGACCTCGCCCATGCCCTTCACCTTATGGGTGCCGGCGCGGCGCTTGGCCAACTGCCAATGAACCACCCGAGCCATGATGTCTGGCCGCGGCGTGGCACCGAACAAGGTCTCGGGGAGATCAATCTCCCCGGCCCTGCCATTGTCCAGCGTGATGACCGGAAGTTGCATCGTCATTCAGTCCTCAGGAGGCGACGCCGGCGGGGAAGGGTGCCTCGGCCGGACGCGCGCGCTTCACCGCGTCACGTACCAACACATAATCGCCCTTCGCACCCGGGATGGCGCCCTTGATAAGCAACAAGCCGCGGGCCTCGTCGTGACCTGCCACCACAAGATTTTGAGTGGTCACACGCTCGACGCCGAGATGGCCCGCCATCTTCTTGTTCTTGAAGGTCTTGCCCGGATCCTGCCGATTGCCTGTAGAGCCGTGGCTCCGGTGGCTGACGGAAACGCCGTGTGACGCCTCCAGGCCCGCGAAGTTCCAACGCTTCATCGCACCGGCAAAGCCCTTGCCCTTGGTGGTGCCCGTGACATCGACCTTCTGGCCCATCACAAAATGCGCCCCAACGAGCTTGGTGCCAGGATCCAGCGCAGCATCGGCTGCGGTACGGAACTCAACAACCTTCTTTGGCGCCTCGGTCCCCGCCTTGGCAAAATGCCCGCGATTGGCGCGCGTCACGTTCTTCGGCTTGGCCCGACCGAACCCAACCTGAACAGCGTCGTAGCCATCCTTATCGGTGGTCCGGCGGGCAATCACTCGCACCTCGTCGAGGTGAAGCACCGTAACGGGTACGGTGCTACCATCCTCATTGAACAGCCGGGTCATGCCCAGCTTCTTGGCGATCAGGCCGGTGCGGCCGGTCTTGGCGGCCATGATATCAATCTCCCCGATCAGCCTAGAGCTTAATCTCGACGTCCACGCCGGCAGCGAGGTCGAGCTTCATGAGCGCGTCCACCGTCTGCGGCGTGGGATCTACGATGTCGAGAAGCCGACGGTGCGTCCGGATCTCGAACTGCTCGCGGCTCTTTTTATCGACATGCGGCGAACGGTTAACGGTGAAACGCTCAATCTCCGTCGGCAAGGGGATCGGGCCGCGCACACGTGCGCCAGTCCGCTTCGCAGTGTTCACGATCTCCCGCGTGCTGCCATCGAGCACGCGGTGATCGAACGCCTTGAGGCGAATGCGGATATTCTGACTGTCCATGATGACGCGCCTGACTCTCTATACCAGCCTATTTCACGATCGAGGCGACGACGCCGGCGCCGACGGTGCGGCCGCCTTCGCGGATGGCGAAGCGCAGCCCCTGGTCCATGGCGATCGGTGCGATCAGCTCAACATCCATCGTGATGTTGTCGCCCGGCATCACCATC
>CAITYE010000273.1 GCA_903896535.1 uncultured Paracraurococcus sp. | reverse complement strand
TCGCCGCTGCCGGCCCAGAGAAACAGGGCATCCAGCCCGACGACCAGGCAGAAGCCAGCGCCCAGCCAGACATAGGCCCAACGATCACGGCCATAATTCGTCAGGAAAAGCAGCCCGTAGAAGACGATCAGTGCCAGCGTCGTCTCACGCGTAATGAAGCCCATGCCGGCCAGGGCGCCGGCGAGCAACGCCATGCCGCGGCGACGGCCATCCAAGGCGCGGTAGAACAGGAAGGCTGAGGCGAGAATGAAGACCGCCTCTGGCACATCGGTCGTGACGAAGGATGCGGCTGTGGCGACCAGCGGTATGGTCACGATCAGAGCTGCCGTCAGAGCCGCCGCCAGGGCGCCGGCCGCCCGCCCGGCAATCGCCGCGCCCAGCCCAGCGAGCAGCACGACATAAACCATCATCGGCGCGACCAGCGTTGCCTCACTCCGGCCAAACAGGCGGAAAAGCAGGGCGATGGGCACCACGATCAGGTGCCGAAGGCCCCAATGGTTCTCGCCGACATACCAACCGCGCTCGGCCCAGCCCCAGGCAGCACCGGCGTAAAAAAGATCATCGGTCTGTTGGAAGCCAGTCCAGGCCAGACCGATAGCAAGAAGAGCCAAGCCAGCGACCGCTAGTAACCACAGCGGCTGAACCCGGCGATGCGATGCGAGGGAGTGGGAGATGGCGGCGATCCTGGCCCAATGTTGAGCCGATCAAGGACCATGATGCCCGGAAGTCAACCCGGACCGCCAGTCTTTGGTTTGCGTATCGACGCGCCTGTTCTAGCCTTCACTGACGGCGCACGAGGGGGAGCGGTAGATGCACGAGGTAGAGATCGGCTATCTCGGGGTCCGTGCGCTCGGCACCTTGTATCGTGCAGGCGACCTCTCGCCCGTGGAAGTCGCGCAAGCGCTGCTCGCGCGCATCCCTCGGGTCGAGCCCCAGGTAAACGCGATGATGCGACTGACGCCAGAGCACGCACTGGCCGCAGCACGACGGAGCGAGGACGTGTTCCGCCGGGGCGAGACGCCGCGGCTGCTGGAGGGCATCCCTTTCACGATCAAAGACCTGCAGGCGACCGCCGGCGTGCAGACCGATTACGCCAGCGCTGTGACCCAGGGCAGTATCCCGACGGAGGACGCGCCGGTCACCAACCGACTGCACGCCGCTGGCGGCATGCTGATCGGCAAAACCACTTCGGCCGCCGAATGGGGCTGGAAGGGGGTCAGCGAAGCGCCGATATCGGGCATCACCCATAATCCCTGGGCGCGTGGCCTCAATGCCGGCGCTTCCTCCTCGGGCGCTGGGGTCGCCGCCGCCTGCGGCTACGGGCCCCTGCACCAGGGCGGCGATGGCGCCGGCTCGATTCGGATGCCGGCCCATTTTTCAGGCGTCTACGGCATGAAGCCGACCTATGGGCGGGTGCCGAACTGGCCGATCTCCAACAACGATCTTGCGACCCATATCGGGCCGCTCAGCCGGAGCGTCGAGGATGCAGCACTGATGCTGCAGGCGATCGCCGGCCCCCATCCATGGGATTTCACCTCGCTGGAAGCGTCTCCGCTCGACTATGCGGCGCTGCTGCATGGAGCGAGCCTCAAGGGGAAACGCATCGCCTATAGCCCCGATCTCGGCCATGCCCGGGTGGATGCCGAGGTCGCCGCGCCCGTCGCCAAGGCTGTCGCGGTCTTCGAGGAGATCGGCGCGCATGTCGAGGAAGTGAGCCCGGCTTGGGGGCCCCTTGGTCCGGAACTGGTCCGCTTCTTCTGGCCGGCGACCTTTACGGCCCGGCTACGCCATGTGCCGGAATTCGAAAGCCAGATGGATCCGGGCTTCGTCGCTATGATCAGGTCGGCAGCGGGTTTCACCGTCCGCCAGTTCATGGAGATGCGCGAGCGCCGCTATGACTATATCCGTGCCATCCACGACTTCATGGAAGGCTATGACTTCCTGCTCACGCCAGCGGTCAGCGTGGCGGCCTTCCCCGCTGATCGGCTGCAGCCGGCACACTGGCCGCAGCACCCCTGGGACTGGCTGATGTGGGCGGAGTTCTCCTACCCCTTCAACTGGTCGGGTAGCCCGGCCGCCAGCTTACCCTGCGGCTTCACACCCGCGGGCCTGCCGGTCGGCTTGCAAATCGTCGGCCGTCGCTTCGACGATCTGGGTGTCCTGCAAGCAAGTGCCGCCTTTGAGGTCGCGCGGCCGTGGGCCGCGAAGCGGCCGCCGCTCGCCACCAGGTGATGCCGATTTCCGAAGCCGCCGACTTCCTGGCCGAGAGCGAGTGCCTGCACGCGGCGCTCCTCGGGCGAGATGCCGCCACGCTCCTCCGACCCACCCAGTTCAAGGGCTGGAGCATCGAGGATGTGTTGGTCCATCTGCATTTCTGGAACCATGCCGCAGAGCAATCGGCCACCGACCCTGTAGGCTTCGCCCGGCTGGCAGAGGCGGTGCGTGCCGAGCTGAACGCGGGACGGTCGCTGCGCGGGATCGAGGATCAGCGGATCGCGGCGCGTGGCCAAGGACTGCTCGCCATCTGGATCGATCTTGCCCGCGGGCTGGCGGCACGCTGGGCAGGCATGGACTCTAAGGCGCGCCTGCCCTGGGTCGGCCCTTCGATGTCGGCGCGTTCCTCCATCACCGCCCGGCAGATGGAGACCTGGGCACATGGCTTCGAGGTTTTCGATGCGCTGGGCCTTGCGCGCGCCGAAGGCGATCGCATTCGCAACATCGTGGTCCTTGGGGTCAACACCTTGGGCTGGTCGCACCAGGTACACGGCCTGCCGGTACCCCCCGCCATGCCAGCGCTGCGGCTTCGCGCACCGTCCGGTGCCGTCTGGGAGTACGGTGAGGCAGCGGCCGGTCTAATCGAGGGCACGGCAATGGATTTCGCCGCCGTCGTGACGCAGACCCGGGCGTTGGAGGATACTACGCTCCGCATCCAAGGAGAGGTGGCGGCGACCTGGATGGCGCATGCACAATGTTTCGCCGGGCAACCGTCGCGGCCGCCACCGTACGGCAGTCGCTTCCGGACTGCGCCAGACTAAGGATTTACTGCCATGATGGGGGCGGCAAATGTGGGGTTTAAGATAGATC
>CAITYE010000272.1 GCA_903896535.1 uncultured Paracraurococcus sp. | reverse complement strand
GCGGGGTGAACTTCACCGCATTCGAGAGCAGGTTGAGCAGCAACTGCCGCAGCCGGGTTCGGTCGGCCTGGACCTGTGCCGGCAGGTTGGGCGGGAGTTGCAGCAATAGCACGATCTGCTTCGCCTTCGCCGCGGTGTCGAACAGGGCCGCGCATTCTTCGAGCAGCGGCGAGAGCGAGATCGCTGCATTGTGTAACTCGAAATATCCGGCCTCGACCTGGGCGAGGTCGAGCACGTTGTTTGCGACCTCCACGGCATGGCGACCGGCCTGTTCCAGGAGCCGCGCCCTATCCCGCTGCTCGCCGGCGAGAGATTGATCGCCTGACAGCAATTGTGCGAGGCCCATGACGGCGTTCAGCGGGGTCCGTAATTCGTGCGACATGCGCGTGAGAAAGCGTGATTTCGCCGCCGTCGCCGCTGCGGCCGTATCGCGCGCCTCAGTGAGCTCATTATTGGTTCGCTTCAACGCGGTGATATCGGTGCGGATGCCGACGATGCCGCCTCCCGGCAAGTGCCGCTCCGTGACGAGTAGCCAGGTTCCATCGGGCAACAGGCGTTCAAGCGGTAGCCGATTGCCACGATGCCACGCGACGGTTTCCTGAACAAACGCTTCGATATCGGTCCCTGCCTGGGGATATTGGCCAAGCTTTGCGCCTGTCCGGACCAATTCCGCGAAGGTGACGCCGGGGCGGATGAACGGCGCGCTGATCGCATACAGCTCTCGGTAGCGATCATTACAGACGACCAAGCGGTCATCCTTGTCCCACATCACGAAGCCATCGGGCATACTGTCGATCGCGCGTACCAGAAGGGAGCGTGCCGCAGCGCGCTCCTCCTCCAGGCGCGCGCGTTCCCGCAGTCCGGCATAGAGCGCGATACCCAGGGCAAGCGTCAGCAGCCCTGCGCCGGTGGCGCCCAGCAGCAGGTTCCGGCGTTCGGCGTGGAAGGTGGCAAGAAAACTGGATTCCCGGTACCCGGTCACGACCAGGATCTCGCGATAGATCGAAGGCCGAGCCGCGGCGATGATCGGGCGGCCGGTGAAGCGGCTGCTTATCTGGCGTGGCTGACCATCCAGAGACAGCAGCCTCGCCGCAGGTGGATCGAGCGTTTGGCCGAGCCGGGCTTCATCGTTCGGGGCGATGGTCAGGAGCCTGCCTGCATTGGTCTCAAGCATGATCCAAAGGCTTGCCGGGTCGCTGATCGGCAACAACAGATCGACAAACAATGCGGTTGGTATCTCGGCGACGGCGATCATGGGGCCGAGGCCAGGGAGCTGCACTTCGCGCAAAAAGAACAGGGACCAGTCGCCGTGGACGGGGTTCCGCGACGGGCCGCTGAAGACAACTGAGGGGTTGCCCGATGTACGGCCCAACTGTGCCTCTTCGATCGGCGGCCGATTGCCGAGCGGTGCCGGTAGGGCGGCGGCCCATGGCGTGCCATCGCGCTGCAGCAGCAGGATGTTGCGAAAGCCAAGGTTCTGGGAATTCAGCTGGTGCAGAAGGCGATTGGCGACGGTCGGGTCGGCTGGGTTGGGCAGGGACTCGAACACTGTCTGCAGGCCCGCCAAGGCGGCATCTACCTGCAGGAATTCGCGGTTGACGACACCTTCGGCGACCTTGGTCAGTCGAAATACGGCCTCCCTTGCGGTGCCCTCGTCGTGATCGCGCAGGCGGCCGAGCAGGAACACAGTCCCGCCGATCATCGCGGCAAGTGTCACCAGCGTGCCGCAGAGGATGGCGATACGAAGGAAACGCGACGACACCTAGCCAAGCCCTTTGCAGGCGGCTGTGCTGTTCGCGCGGCTTCGTGGTGAGGTCATTGGAACGAGACGTGAACCCATGGCGGCAGCGCAGCTGGACGCTTTAGACAGTGGCAGGTGAAGCATGCGCAATCTAGACCGCGTTTCGTGCACCTATTGTTTCGTCCTCTCGCCGCGCGCCTCAGGCAGGCCGTTGGGTTTGTCCCATGCGACATGGCCGGCATTGAACAAACGTTCGCGCAATACCGGATCGCCAAGGCTCTTGCGTAACGCCTGACTGATCTGTTCGGCGACAGGCGTCGGCATGCCCGGCGGGCCGATCAGGATGAACCAGGTATCGAAGCCGAACCCAGGCACGCCACTTTCGGCCAAGGTCGGGACGTTCATCCAGGTTGGGAAGCGCTTGTCGCTGGTCACCGCGACTGGCCTCACCGGTCCCGCCCGCGACATGGCATTGGCGGAGGCGATGGCGGCGATGGCGAATTATGCCTCGCCCGTGGCGATGGCGTGCGAGCCCGTCTCGGCGACCATGATCACGCTACCATCGGCCGGCTGGCGCTTCGGCCACTCCCCCGCCACCGCGCCGGAGGCGCCGGGGCGGTTCTCCACTACCATCCGCACGCCGGGCCAATAGGTCGGCAGCCGGTCAGCGAGAAAGCGCGCGGCGATATCGGTGGACTCCCCCGGAGCATAGCCCGAGACCATGGCGACGGTGCGCTCGGCCTTGGCGCGCGCCGCAACGGGCAGCGTGAGCCGCGCCGGCAGCAAAAGGCGGCGACGTATTGCGGATTCTCTCTCGATCCTGATTTCGTTGCGTCCAGCTTATTCCGGCTCGCCGAGAAAGGCGAGCAGCGCGCCGACCAGGGCGATGCCACCCGCCAAGGGGCCGAAGGCGGCGAAACCTGGACCCGCGATCATCCAGCCACCCAGCGATGCGGCGAAGAGCCAACCGAAGGAGGCCGAGGTGACATTCAGGCCCAGCACCGTCCCGCGCACCGCATCCGGTACCCGCGCCAGCGCTGCCATCAGGCTCGGCCGCGGCAGGGCGGTGACGAAGACATAGACGAAGCCAAGCAGGAGGCTGGTCGACAGGTTCGGTGTCCAGAGAAATAGCGGCAGCGCCGCGACCGCCGAGGCGAGCATGCCCCAGACCATGTTCACGCGGCGGCTCGGCAGCTTGTCGGCCATCTGCCCACCCAGGATCGTCCCGAGGATATTGCCAATGGCGAAGAGGGCGAGCGGCAGCGCCACACCGGCCAGCGAGAGGTGATAGGTGGTCTGCAGGAAGGTCGCGAAATAGACAGCGACAAGTCCGTAGCAGGTTCGCTCGGCGACGCCGACCGCAAGCAGGCGGGTCACCCGCCCGGTGAGCGCCGCGCGCAAGCCGCTCCGGGTGCCGGGCCGCAGGGTCATGCTCGGCGCCGGGCGCAGCGTTGTGAGCAGCAGGCAGAGGGCGGCGAATAGCGACACGACGGCGACCGCACGGTTGACGCCACGCCAGCCGATCCATTGGCCGATGAAGGCGGCCAGCGGGATGCCAATCAATAAGGTCAGCGATTGCCCGGCCATCACCCACCCCAACGCCCGGCCACGCTGCCGGTCGACGGTCCGGGCCGAGGCTTCGGCCATGATCACCCCGGTGAAGCCGCCGGCACACCCGCCGGCGATGGCCGCCCAAACCATCGCCGTTGGAAAATCGCCAGCATAGGAATGGCCGAGCATCGCGAGGGCGAGGCCGATCGGGCCGCCGATCAGGAAAGGTCGCCGGCCCCAGCGATCGGACCCCGCGCCGGCCAGCATGGAGGCTGCGCCCCAGACGATGGAGGTGATCGCCATGAGGTTGGCGACCAGGGGGAGGGAGGTGTTGAGATCGTGAGCCATCTCCAGCAGGAATGGCGCGCGGGTGGTGCCGGAGGCGGAGGCGGCGAACATGCCAAGGCAGGCTGCGGCGAGCAGTGCCCAGGGCATTTTCGACCCGACGAGCTTCGCCGGCGCGGGAGGGCTCGTGTTGTCAGGCATCCAGCGCCAAGTGTACCGCGCCAGGCCCTCCCCGTCACACCCCTTGCAGCGCAACTCCGCCGGCACTGCCCGTTGCTGGGCTCGCGCCGTAATTCGCCGCGGCGTAATCGCCCATGAAATCCAGGTAGGTGAAGGGCTCGTAGCGGGCGGGATTGTCGGCGCTGACGCAGGTTGGGATCGGCGACATCACCGCATCGTAATCGCAATCCATGAAGAAGGGGATGGCATACCGCTCCTGGCCAGAGCGGTTGGTGACCCGATGCGGCGTCGCCAGGAACAGGTGATTGGTCCAGCGCCGCAGCATCATCCCGCCATTGACCAGGAAATGCCCATCGAGCGCCGGCGCGTCGACCCAGCGGCCATCCGGCAGGCGGATCGACAGCCCGGGCACTTTGTTCTGCGCGAGGATGGTCATGAACGAGGTATCGGCATGCGGTGCGATCCCCCATTCATCATCCGGTGCGGTCGGGGCCTGCTGCGGATAATGGGTCATCCGCAGGGTGAACATGGGGTTGCGGAACTTCTCATCGAACCAGTTGGCCGGCAGGCCAAGCGCAACCGCGTAGATCGGCACCAGGCTGCGGCCGAGCGATTCCATCGCGCCGGCATAGGCCAGCGCTACCTCACGGAAGCCGGGCAGGTCGGCGGGCCATTGATTGAGCCCACGGAAGCGCTTGCCCGCCAGCACATCGGGGTGGTCGGCCGCCATCTCACGTTTGAAGAAGACGGCCTCATTGGCATTCGGCTTCTTGATGCCGTCGACGGCGTTCATCCGGGTGGTGTTGCCGCGATAGGGCAGGTAGCCCTGGTTGTTGCTGTTGAACGGCATCGCCATCTTCGCGTCCAGCGCCTGCGCATGGAAGCGGGCGGTTTGCGCAAAGGCTTCGTCCATCAGGGATTGCGGCACGCCGGTATTCTTGACGAAGTAAAAGCCCACCTCGGTGAAGGCGCGGTGGAGCTGCGCGCCGAGCGATTCCAGCGCCCCGGGGCGGCCTTCCCGCAATGGGGCGAGGTCAAGGATTGGGATTTGGTCTGGCATGGCGGTGGTCCCTAGAGCGCGATGCGTTGAGGCGGAATCGCCGAAGGCGCTGAATCGCGCGATCCCACACATGCTAGAGCGGGCTGCGTGAACGCATGTGGACGCAGCATGCTCTAGCGATGGGTGAAGGCTACGCCCCGCCCCGGCCGGTCGCCAATGGCCAGATGCGACTTAATCCCTGCGAAACCTGGCCCGGGTGGTTCGATCCTCGTCCAGCGCGGCGATGAGGGCAGCGCGGCCCGCCGCGCCCGCGGGTAGCGCGTGGACAGCGTCGAACCAGGGGCAGTCGCCCTTGACCCGCGCGAGGAAGAGGCGGTCGAAGGCCAGAGCGGCGAGGGGACGCCCACCACAGCAGGCGCAGCCGATCCGGTGGGCGAGGAGGCTGAACTCGACCACCAAGGCCGCCCCGGGCGGCGCCGGCGGGGCGCCAGCCTCGCGCAGGACTGCGAAGCTGCCCCCCATGGCGGGAGCGAAGCGCACTGGGATGCGAGGATCCGAGGGTTGGAGCACTCCATCCTCTAGACATAAGGATATGTTTATGTCAAACGGCCCGGGTGGACGAATTCCTGCTCCAACTCCGTGCCGCGGCCGAGCCGACGCGCCTTCGACTATTGGCACTCTGCGCCCGTGGGGCGTTTTGCGTCAGCGATCTTTGTGAAGCGCTGGGCCAATCCCAGCCGCGCCTTTCGCGCCATCTGAAGCTTCTGGTGGAAGCGGGTCTCCTGCAACGGATCCCCGAGGGCGCCAATGCCTATTTCCTGGTGCCTGCTGAGGCTGCCCTGGCGCACCAACTGCTGGACCGCCTGCCGGTCGATGATCCGCAGCTGGCCTCTGATCGCCGGCAAGCGGTCCGTCTCGCCGCCGAACGGGCGCGCACCGCGTCCGAAAATTTCCGGCGCGAGGGCGCCGATTGGGATGAGATGCGGGCGCTTGGCCTGCCTGCGCCGGCTATCGAGGCGGCGCTGCTGGACCTGCTTCCTGACCGGATTGGGCGTCTGCTCGATATTGGCACTGGTACGGGACGTCTGCTTGAAGTGCTGGCGCCGCGGGCCGAAAGCGCTACCGGCATCGATGCCAGTCGAGAGATGCTGGCCCTTGCCAGGGCCCGGTTGACCGAACGCGGCCTTGGCGGGCATTGCGCGGTCCGGCAGGGCGATCTCTATCGGCTGCCCTTCGCCGACGCCGCTTTCGACGTGGTGACCTTGCAGATGGTGCTGCATTACGCCGAGGACCCGGCCGCGGCCCTGGCCGAGGCGGCCAGGGTCCTGAAGCCGGACGGGGTCATGGCCATCGCGGATCTCGGCCCGCATGCCCGGCCCGAACTCGCTGCCCAATACGCGCATCGCTGGCCGGGCTTCGTCGAGCCGCAATTGGCCGGCTGGCTGGCTGAGGCCGGCTGCGCCGTTGCCTCGCCAAGGATCATCGACGGGCCGCTCGAGGTTCGGGTTTGGGCGGTTCGCCGCTTGCCCGGGGCCCTGGCCGGCCTGCCTGCTTTTACCTTCTGACGCCTGGAGACCTGCCCATGGCCCGCCCTGCTCTGCTTGAGGTGCTGCGCAAGCGTGTTCTGCTCTGCGATGGCGGCATGGGGAGCCGCGTCCAGATTCTGCCGCTCGATATCGAGAAGGATTACTGGGGCAAGGAGAACTGCACGGATGTGCTTTGCCTCTCCCGGCCCGACATCGTGCGGGACATCCATCGCGGCTATTACGAGGCCGGCGCCGATATGGTGCTGACCAACAGTTTCGGCGGCAGCCCGATCACGTTGGCGGAATTCGAACTTGGCGACCGCGCCTTTGAACTGTGCAAGGCCTCCGGCGAGCTCGCCCGTGAGGCTGCCGAGAGCTTCGCCGATGGCCGCGATCGTTGGGTGATCGGCGATATCGGCCCCGGCACAAAGCTGCCCTCGCTCGGCCATATCGACTACGATACCCTGCAGGCGGCGCTTGAGGTCCAATGCCGCGGCCTGATCGCCGGCGGGGTCGATGCCCTGTTGACCGAGACCAACCAGGACACGCTGTTCATCAAGGCCGCGGTCAACGCCGCCAAGGTTGCGCTGCGCGAGGCGGGCAAGGATCTGCCGATCTTCGTGCAGGTGACGGTCGAGACCACGGGGACCCTGCTGGTCGGCCCCGACATCGCCGCCGCGACAACCGTGGTGCAAGCGCTCGACGTCGCCCTGATGGGCCTGAACTGCGCCACTGGCCCGCAGGAGATGGCCGAGCATGTGCGCTATCTGTCGCAGAACTGGCCCGGCTTGATTTCCGTCCAGCCCAATGC
>CAITYE010000271.1 GCA_903896535.1 uncultured Paracraurococcus sp. | reverse complement strand
TTCGCTGATCTTCGTCGCGCCCGCCAAGGCGCGGGAGATCGTGCAGGACCAGATCGACTGCATGGGCTGCCTTACCGCCTGCCGCTTTTCCAACTGGTCGCAGCATGAGCCCGATGTCGACACCGGCAAGCGCGCGGATCCGCGGAGCTTCTGCATCCAGAAGACGCTGCAAGCTGTGGCGCATGGCGGCCCGCTCGACGAAAATCTGGTCTTCGCCGGCCATAACGCCTACCGGTTCGCCAATGACCCGTTCTATTCGAACGGCTTCATCCCAACCGCACCGGAACTGGTGGCGCGCATCCTGACAGGTCGATAGCGCGCCATATATTTTCCAGGGTGAAAAATCCGATCAGACAATTCCCTCTGATCGGATATGGCCCTAGAGCGGGACGCGAGAACGCGTATGAACGCAGCAGGCTCTGGTCAGGCGGGCGGTCCGAACCTATCTCCCGGCACAAGAACCGCCCTGGAGCCCTTCGCATGCACCGTCGCAGCCTGTTCGGCGCCGGCGCCGGCCTGATCGCCGCGCCTGCCCTGGCGCAGCAACACCAGCACCATTCGCCGCTGCGCCCGGCCGAGGCCTCACCCAGCCCGTTTGCCAATGTCTTCCAGGGCGGCCAGCCGCATCACCTGACCGATGCCCAGACCGCGCAGCGGGTGATCGACAGCCCGGCGCCGCCCGGGCCGCCCGGCCGCTGGGTCCCCCGGGCGGCGATGCCCATCCCGCGCAGCGAAATGGCCTGGGCCACCGAATGGGCCGGGCGGATGCATGTGGTGGGCGGCTACGGCGAAGGGCGCTTCGATCGCGCCTATCACACGGTTTATGTGCCGGCCGAGGACCGCTGGTACGACGCCGCCCCCTTGCCGCGCGGCGCCAACCACGTGGCCGTCGTGGCCCTGGGTGGGCAGGTCTATGCCCTGGGCGGCTTCATCGAGCAGAACCGCCGCTGCGACGATCTCGCTTTCGCCTATGATGTCGAAGCAGATCGCTGGCGACCGATCGCCCGGCTGCCGCGGCCGCGCGGGGCCGCGGCGGCGGTGGCGCTGGACGGGCGCATCCATCTGATCGGGGGCGCGACCGATCCCGCGCCCGAGCGCGCCAGCATCGGCTGGCACGAGGTCTACGACCCGAAAACCGATCAGTGGGAACTCCGGCGGCCCTTGCCGGCGGCACGCGACCATGTCGGCTGCGTTGCCCATGCCGGGCTGATCCATGTGGTCGGCGGCCGTTTCAATACCTTCCAGTACAATACGGCGATGCATCACGTGTACCTGCCGGCCCGCGATACCTGGATCGAGAAAGCGCCAATGCCCACCGCGCGCAGCGGCCACGGCATGGTCATCTATCGTGGCCGGTTTTTCTGCATGGGCGGCGAAGGCGGCATCATCGAGCGCGGCCAGACCCTGGAAGCGCGGGTGCACGGCCAGATGGAAAGCTACGATCCGCTGACCGACACCTGGCAGCGCCACGCGCCGATGCCGACGCCACGGCACGCGGTTGCCGCGGTGACCCTGGGCGAGTGGATCCATGTCGCGGGCGGCGGCGCCGTGCTGGGCGGCGCGGTGCAAAGCGCGGTGCACGAGGCCTTCACGCTCGGCTGAGGG
>CAITYE010000270.1 GCA_903896535.1 uncultured Paracraurococcus sp. | reverse complement strand
TGCCGAGCGCCGCCTGGCTGGTGCTGCTGGCACCGCTGCTCTGGTCGCTCTCGGCCCGCGCCGGGGTCCCGGTGCCGGGGCGGGAGAAAGCCGTGCAGGTGGCGCTGCTGGGGCTGCTCGCGGCGCTGCTCGTGCTGGCGACGCGGCTGCTGCCCTTCGAGCTCGCGGGCGTGCTGGCCAGCGCCCCGGTGGCGGTGCTGGCGCTATGGCGGGCTGATCCGCCCCGGGCGCTGGGCGTGGCACTGCGGCGGGCGGCACCCTATCTGCTGCTGGTCGGCGCCTTGCTTGCGGCGCGGCTCTGGCCGCGCCCGCCGGCCCTCTACCCCTTCGCCGAATTGCCCGGCCTGCCGCTCACCCATGTCGCGGTGGTGCTGTGGCTGGTGGCCCTGCTGCTGCTGCTGCGGCAGGGCGATGGTGGGGTCCGGGCGCGCCAGGCGCTGGCGCGGGCGCAGCGCCCGGCGCTGGCCATAGCACTTTACGTCGTGCTGGGGCGGCTGCTGGCCGGCAGTGGCGTGGCCGCTGCGCTGGCCCAGGCCGGGGCCACCGCGCTCGGCCCCTTCGCGCCCTATGCCATCGCCCCGATCGGGCTGCTGGCCGGCCTCGTCACCGGCAGCGGCGTCGGCGCCAATGCGGCGCTGATGCCGGTGCAGGTGGCGCTCGGCGCACAGGCCGGGCTGCCCCCGCTCCTCGCCCCGGCGGTGCAGGTCTTCGCCAGCTCGGCCGGGGCGGGGATGAGCGTCGGCGTCACCGCCATGCTTTGCGGCCTGCTCGGCGATGGCACGCGGCCGGCACAGCTCTGGCGGCTGCTGGCGCCCTCCATCCTCGTGGTGCTGCTGCTGGCCTGGTTGACCCTTGCCCTTGCACCCTTGCCCTGAGCCGGCCGGGCGCCTTCACTTCCCGCCATGGCAGAACCCGTCACCCCCTGGGCGAAGGCAGAGCGGCACCTGCGCCGCGACCCCCGCTTCAAGCCGCTGCTGCGCCGCATCGGCCCCTGCGCCCTCAGCCCGGTGGCGCGGGAGCCCTATGAGGCGCTGGTGCGGGCCATCGCCCATCAGCAGGTGCATGGCCGCGCGGCGGAGGCGATGCTGGGCCGGCTGCTCGCGCTTGATCCGGCGGGGGGCTTCCCGCCGCCCGGGCTGATCCTGGCCCTGCCACCCGAAGCGCTGCGCGGCTGCGGCTTTTCGACCGCCAAGGTCGCCGGCATCCGCGACATCGCCACCCGCACGGCCGACGGCCTGGTGCCGAGCTATAGCGATTGCGCCGCGCTGGACGACGCGGCGCTGATCGAGCGGCTGGTGACGATCCGCGGCGTCGGCCGCTGGACGGTGGAGATGCTGCTGATCTTCACCCTGGGACGGCCGGATGTGCTGCCGGTGGATGATTTCGGCGTGCGGGAGGGCTGGCGGCTGCTGACCGGGGCGGAGGCGCAGCCGAAGCCCAAGGCGCTGGCGGAGATCGGCGCGGCCTGGGCGCCCTGGCGCAGCATCGCCGCCTGGTACCTGTGGCGCGCCGCCGATGCCGGCAAGCGGACACCGCCGCCGACGCCCTGAGGTGCGGCCGAGCGCTGCGCCATCTGCCGCTGACACGCGATCGTGATCTTGTCGGTGTTAGAGCAGAATGCGTAAGCGTAAGTGAACGCATCTTGCTCTAAGATCGAACACGCTCGGGGCGAACAACGGTCTAGAGCCTGCTGCGTTCGCATTCGCTCACGCACCCTGCTCTAGCCTTCGTTTAGTCGCGGGATTCAGCGTTTTCGGCGATTCCGCCTCAACGCATCACGCTCTAGCGCGGCGCCGGCTCTCCGTTCGGCGGCGCTGCCCTGGCGCCACGCGCATCGAAGGTTCGGGGGAACAGCATGACGTCTTCGACGGATTCGCACGACGCGGCAGCGGCTGTCCCCGGGCCAGGCGATACGGCGCCCGCGCGGCCCCAGCGGTCGAAGCCGCAGGATATCGCCGACGCGATCTCCTATGTCCGCCCGGGGCATCCTCGGGAGGCTGGCATTTGGCAGCAATACTCCAACCTGACGACGCGGCTGCGCGGGCGCGCTTTCTTCGCCGACTACATCACGGAAGGCGATCGCTGGGAGCTGTTCGATGGCACCGAGGCGCAAAAAATACCTCTCGACCAGCAGAAGCCCGAAAATTATCACGACACGCATAATCACTATCAAACCTTGATGGCGGAGGTGCTGAACTTCTCACCTCAGACCAATGCCGTGCCGATCTGGGGCGATGGCACGGCGATGGTGCACGGCGCCTCGGCCTGGGGCGCCTTCGTTTCCGCCCGCTCGCATTTCCACGACCTGACCGAACCCTACTGGGCGCGCTTCCTGCCGGCGGGCCCGCCACCGCCGGCCCAGGAGGAATTCGATTGCCAGCTCTGTGCCCTGGAGGTCGATGTGCTGAACGGCGGCAAGCCGGGCGTCTATCCGAACAAGGCCAAGCACGCCATTCAGGTGGTCGGCTTCGGCAATCCCAACTCCCATGCCCTGTCGGTCATCTGCGAGAATTTCGACTGCGAGCCTGAGCGGCGGCGCGGGCAGTTCGAATCCGGGATCTATTTCCAGAACTCGATCCATCCCGATTACGGCCGGGCCTTCGTCGCGGATTTCGACCGGGCGCAGATCGGGATCGATTTCCGCAAGCCGGTCTTCGACCATGGCGCCATCCAGTTGAACGCGCCGACCTTGGGCTCCGGGCTGATTTTTTCCGAAGGGCGCGGCGGGGAGGTCTTCGCCGGGTCCCGCCAGCCCGGCCAGGACACCCCGCAATGGCTCACCCTCCGCATGGGCCAGGAAGGGCTCCGGATCGTCAGCAATGACGGCCAGCGGGAACTGATCGCGGTCGATGTCTATGGCGGGATCTATCTGAACGGCGATGTCTTCGTGAACGGCAGGAAGCTGCAATTCGCGGCCCCGCCGGCGCCCATCGGCCAGCGCCTGCGCGAAGCCCTGGCGGCCGCAGCCAGGGGTATCGGGCAGGGCTGGCAAGCGCTCACCCGCCGCCTGCTCGGCGGGCGCCAGCAGGCGTGAGTGCAACGCCCAGGGCATGATGCGTCCGCATCCGCTCACGCATCCCGCTCTAACCTTTGTTGGGTCGCGGGATTCAGCGCCTTCGGCGATGCCGCCTCAACGCATCCCGCTCTAACCTTTGTTGGGTCG
>CAITYE010000269.1 GCA_903896535.1 uncultured Paracraurococcus sp. | reverse complement strand
TGGTCTCAATGGCGTCGGTGATGCGCTCATAGGCGAAGCCCGGGCCGACCAGATCGCCGATCGCAGGCTGGTCACCAGCCTCGCCGCCGAGCGTGATCTGGTAGCTCTCGGCACCGCGCTTATCGACGCCGAGAATGCCGATATGCCCGACATGATGCTGGCCGCAGGCGTTGATGCAGCCAGAGATATTGAGATGCAGCTCCCCCAGATCATGCGTCCGGTCGAGCTCGGCGGCGCGGGCGCTGATCATCTGCGCGACAGGGATGCTGCGAGCCGTCGCCAGGGCGCAGTAATCCATCCCCGGGCAGGCGATGATATCGGTCACCAGGCCCGGATTGGGCGTTGCCAACCCGGCCGCAAGCAGCCCGGCATGCACCGCCGGGAGATCGGCTTGCCGGACATGCGCCAGCACCAAGTTCTGCGAATGGGTGACGCGGATCTCGCCAAAGCTGAAGCGCTCGGCGAGATCGGCGACAGCCTCCATCTGGGCGGCGGAGGCATCGCCCGGGATACCCCCGATCGGCTTCAGGGAAATGGTAACAGAGGCATGGCCCGGCTGGCGATGGGGACGGACGCAATGCGCCGCCCAGGCGCGGAGCGCGGGATCATCGGGCAACGGGACAGGCGTGGCCGCGGCGAAGGGCGGGGGGGCGAAATGCCGCGCGATGCCTGCGACAACCGCGGGGTCCAGGCGATAGCGATCGCGCGGCAGGCGGGCGAATTCCGCCTCAACCTTGCGCCGGAATTCGGCCGGCTGATCGCGGACCAGGATCTTGATGCGGGCGCGATAGATATTCGCCCGCTCGCCTTCGGCATTGTAGACCCGGAGCACGGCTTCGAGGTAGGCGAGCAGCTCCTCCTCCGGCAGGAATTCACGCAGCCGCGCTGAGAGCAGCGGCGTTCGGCCGAGGCCGCCGCCGGCCCATACCTCGAAGCCGATCGCGCCGGCGGCGTCGCGCCGGGCGATCAGCCCGACGTCGTGGATCCGCATCGCCACGCGGTCCTCTGGCGCGCCAGTGATGGCGATCTTGAACTTGCGCGGCAGCCAGGTGAACTCCGGGTGCAGCGTCGACCATTGCCGGATGATCTCGGCATAGATGCGCGGATCGACGATCTCCTCCGGATCAGCGCCGGCATATTCATCGGTTGTGGTGTTGCGGATGCAATTGCCGCTGGTTTGGATGCCGTGCATGTCGACGGCAGCGAGGGCCCGCATGATCTCCGGCACATCCTCCAGCCGGGTCCAGTTGAACTGGATGTTCTGGCGGGTGGTGAAATGGCCGAAGCCGCGGTCGTAACGGCGGGCGATCATGGCCAATTGCCGAAGCTGCGCCGCGTTCAATAGGCCATAGGGAATGGCGATGCGGTACATATAAGCATGCAATTGCAGATAGATGCCGTTCATCAGGCGCAGCGGCTTGAACTCATCTTCGCTGAGTTCGCCACGCAGCCGCCGGGCGATCTGCTCGCCAAACTCGCCGATGCGCTGATCGAGGAATTCGCGGTCGATCGCGTCATAGCGATAGGTGCGCGCGTGCGGCGGGACGGCCGGCCGCTCTGGGGCAAGGATGACATTCATCGTCGTGGCCTCGTCAGGATGCCAGGCGCCACGCGTCCGGCACCGCGGCAATGCTCGGCCCGGCGAGACGCAGTTTTTCCCGGATACGGACCGGGACTGGACCTTCGGGGGCCGGCGCGACCTCCACGGCGTAGACACCGATCACCTCCTGACGCGCCTCGCCAAGGCGGGCGCGGGCGAGTGCCGCATCGGCCGCTTCTGGGGCAACGATCAGGGCGGCGGCGATGTCCTCCAGCCAGCTTTCCCCGGCGCCGAACCAGACCACCCGGCCATCGCGCAAGCGATTGGCGGTGAAGACGCTTGGGGCGGTGAGGGGGCGGGGTTTGGGGGGCGCGCTCATCAATCAACTCCGGGCCAGCGATTCAGCAAGCCGCGCCTATTTAACGCCACGAAAACGGATGATCAATGGGGATTTCCCGATTACAAGGCGTTGGTATTGCATAGCCTAGATTTGGTGCACAGCTCCTATAATACTTTCAAAAATCGTGATTGAGTGTTCTGGTCGCGACGCTGGCCCGAGCGTTTCCGCCCCCCCCGTGGCGATGGCGGCCGGGCGGTGTAGCCTCTCCCAGTGCTCCACTCGCTTCGCCCTGCCCTGGCCGGTGCCGCCGCCACCGCCGCCGGCAATGGCCTCGCGCGGTTCGCCTTCGTCCCGCTGTTCCCGGCGATGGTCGGCGCCGGCTGGGTCGATGGCGGCGAGGCCGGGGCGCTCGGCGCCGCCACGCTGCTTGGCTATCTGATCGGCGTGCTCAGCGGCCGGGCGGCCGGACGGCGGCTCGGCGTGCCCCGGCTGCTAGATACCGGGATGGCGATCACCCTGCTGACCCTTCTCGCCTGCGCCTGGAATGGGGGTTTCGCGTGGCTCGCGTTTTGGCGGACGCTGGCGGGCATAGGTGGCGGCCTGCTGATGGCGTTGGCGGGGCCGGCCAGCCAAGCCTCGGTGCCGGCGGACCGCCGGGGGCTGGCGGGCGGGGTGGTCATCGCTGGCGTCGGTATCGGCGTTGGGCTCGGCGCCGTGTTCGTGCCGATCTTTCTCAGCGCCGGCATTCCTGCCACCTGGCTCGGGCTCGCTGTCATCGTGTTGCTGCTCTGGGCCTTGGCGCATCGCCACTGGCCGGACATGGCGCTGACGGGGGCAGCGGTGGGGCCCGCCCCGCAGGCGCGCCTGCTGCTGCTGACCTACGGGCTGCACGCCGCCGGCATGCTGGCGCCCATGGTCTATCTGGCCGATCTGGCGGCGCGCGGCCATGGTCTTGGGATTGGCATCGGTGCCGCCCTCTGGCTGGTCTTCGGGCTGGCGGGCATCGCGGGCGGCATCCTCTCCGGCCGCGTGACAGACCGCCTCGGCGGCCGCCCCACCCTTGTCCTTTGGCTGGCGATCCAGAGCCTCGCCCTGGGCCTGACCTTGCTGCCCGCCGCCTGGCTGGTACTACCCGCCGCCGCGGCCGCCGGCTTCGCGGCCATGGGCGTCACCACCGTGACCCTGACCGTCGCGCGGGAATGGGCGGGGCCCGGCGCGGGCGCGCTCTGGGTCCATGCCACGGCCGTCTTCGCCGTGGTGCAGACGCTGCTCGGCTTCGCCCTTGCCGCGCTTTTTGCCGCAACCGGGGAAAGCCATGCGGCGGTCTTCGGCTGCGGGTTTCTCGCCTCCCTGGCCGGCCTGATCGCCGCCGAGGCGCTCCGCCGCACCCGCCCGCCGCTCAGCCGCCGGGAAGATAACCTGCTCTAGTGGTGCGTGCCAGAC
>CAITYE010000268.1 GCA_903896535.1 uncultured Paracraurococcus sp. | reverse complement strand
GATCACCGTGCCATCCAGCACGTTCAGCGCGGCGAACAGGGTGGTGGTGCCGTTGCGGATGTAGTCGTGGGTCATCGTCCCGGCGCGGCCCTTCTCCATCGGCAGGCGTCAGGTCGATCACGCGCTGGACGATCTCAGCGGGCAGCGGCGGCTTGCCGGGCTTGCGCGTCTTGTCGCGCAGCACAGGCCATCGACGCCTTCCTGCATGAAGCGCTCCTGGCAGCGCCAGACCACCGGCTTGGACAGGCCCGAGCGGCGCATGATCTCTGTGGTCGCGCATCCATCGGCGGTGGCGACGATCGCTTCGAGGCGAATGCGAGCTTGCGGCGTGACCGAGACGACGATGCCTGCTCCCATTCCAAGAGCTTGAACCCGACATACCCCAGATGGCTGGACGATCCGCGTCAGAGCAATGATAAGCAGCAACACGAGGCCGAGCAGGACCATCGCCTGCGCCGCCGCAGCAGGGAACTGCAGGTAGGACATCTGCACCTGGATGATCTTGCCAACCGAAGCGATCTGCTGTCCGCCCATGACCCCGACGGTGACGAAATCGCCCATCAGACCTACTCCTCCACGTTCCGATTCGAGACCCGATTATATTGATCGATGAACGCGGTAAGGCCGGAGAGCAAGACGATCTCCCCCGCCGGTCAGGGTTTAGTAGCGACGACTGTCAAGAAATCTCCCGAGCCAGCCACTGCGGCGAGGAAACCCAGCGGCGTGAGAGCGAATGAACCTACCCCTGCCAATCGTCTGCGCCATGACCGAGCACGGTATGGCAACCGCCCTCCATCAAGGCAATCACGCCACGCCCACCTTCCTTGGAAGAGTGGATACACCTTCGGAGCGGTGAAGCCCGCGCGCATGAGCAGGCTAGCCAAGTTTTCAGGATTGAAGCCCCACAAGTGTCGCGGAGCATCGTAGCCGGGCCAAGCAGCACCGAAAAGTCGCGCGGACGGGCCAGCGTGGTTCGGTAAGATTATCACCACGGACCCCCCGGTAACAAGGCCTGCGTAAGCCTTAGAGATCACCGCAACCGGGTCGTGTACGTGTTCTAGCACATTGTTCAAAAGAATGCATGAAAACGACTTAGGCAACAGGTTTGCAGCCTCGGCCGGGACATTTTGTAGATTTATTCCTCGTTCCCCAGCGGAAGCACAGGCTTTCGCAGACGGCTCACACCCATCTACCTGCCACCCCGCCTCGCGGAACCGAGCCAAATCATTCCCACTTGAAGCACCAAACTCGAATATGTGTCGAGGAGACACTGCGTAGAAAGCAAAGACTGTGTGGCCTTTGAATGGAAAAAGAAATGGCTTTAGAAATCTACTGAATGCCGGGCGCTCATTAGGGAGTGCAAAAAACACATTGGAAACCAAATTTTTAAAGCGTGTAGCAAGGTCGTTTTCTCGGACACGATGGGAGGCGTAGTCGGTTGCATAATAGCCGCCGATCGCTCCGGCAGGAGGCCGCGGATCGACTCGTTCTGTAGCGCAGACAGAACAGATTTTGTAAACAAATTCCTTCATAGTCGCGCCGTCTTTAGCGATAATACCACCTTCTTTGTCCGAATTGGCGCCGCACCAGCAATGCGCCATTTCAATATCCGCTAGAGGTGCGTTCTGCATGGGATTGTCCAGGTGACCGGAATCAAAACTTCTAGTGTTATGGTGCCATGTTGCTGCATTTAGTCAACCGCCTCGAAGCAAACCCGAGAAGTTCAGCTTCATGCGAACGCCTGCGGCCAGCCGCTGGAGCGTAACACCGATCATCGTCGTGTGGACGAAGGCGACGGCGATCAGGCGATGTCGCTCGAATCCGCTCTGCATAGTCTTGGCCGACCCGCAGCCGGCATCGATCAATCTGATCGGCAAGCCAATGCGCGTACTGACGCCCGGGACCGAGCGCAGCATACAAATCAGAGGCCAGCACCGTCAGCACCTGCCGCCCGCCCAGATCCCGCTCCTCCACCGGCACCAGACGAGCGAAATCCTCGGCGCCTGCCTGTGGAGCCCCCGCATCAACCTCGGTCGGAGCCTCGGGCGTCTCACCGCCTGGCTCGGCCTCACCGGGCTCTTCCCAGTCGTAAGTTTCTCTATCTGCAGGGCCACCAGGGGCCCCGCCACCAGCTCGCCTGGCCATAGCGTCTTCGATAAAGAGCCGCGCGGGCAACCGGAACTCGCAATCGAGGAAATACCGCCTCAGCCGCTTGCCGTAGTCGCCTCGGGCAGCCATGCCGATTTCCTTGGCGGCATTCAGTGTTAACACCACCTCACGCTTCGGCCGACCACCAACAGGGTTTTTCACCTTTTCCCGAAAAACCTCCTCATAGTCGATGCGGTTCCATAACTGACATTGGTCAGCCTTATCAGCCAACCAATCCGTAAAGTGATCCATCGATCCAACAGCGCCATGTAGCGCGGAAATCCAGGATGGGCGGGAGATCCTTGAGCACGAGCATCCGGCCGCGCAGGGCTGCGACCAACTTCTCGACGCGCTCCTCCGGCCGGATCACCGAATCGAAGGCGTTCTCGAGGATGCGGCCGTCGGCGCACCGCGGGTGGCCCGCCCTGCCCTGCCTCCTCCGAATCGGACATCAGGAACCCTTCTTGGGACGCAGGTGCGGCGGCACCCATCCGG
>CAITYE010000267.1 GCA_903896535.1 uncultured Paracraurococcus sp. | reverse complement strand
CTCCGGTCGTACCGGGCACGGTTTTCCTGTGTCCACATCCAGCGGGCCTCGCGAATCGTGCAGGCACCATCGAATCACAAGGGATTCCAGAGATTCAAGCTGTTCCCGGACGGACACTAAGGTGTACAACTAATATGTTTTGTATCCAAAAATAAGAAACTGTGGTTCAATCGTCCTGCGCCCATGGCGCAGCGCCCCCCGCTTCGACCAACGCTGATCGCAGGCCTGCAAACCACGCCCGGTTACGGCGCTACGCCCAGGCGACATGGCTCGGTTTGGCTTGAATTTAGGAATATATTCTGTATATATAGGGAGATATTTTGCCCCGCCGCCCAGGACCTCTCATGACCGGCCCCGCCCCGTCTACCGCCTCCCCCCGGTTCCCGCGCCTCCTACACCGACCCGCGCCTCTGGGCGCCGATGACCGAGCAGGGATGGCACGTCCTCGGCGGCTATCTCGCCCCGCTCGATTGCCGCCTCTTCTTCCTTCGCCCGCATCGCGGCCGGCCCATCGCCGATGTCCGGGCGCGGCTCGATGCCATGTCACCCGCGCGGCTCGCGATGGCAGCCGCGCCGCCTGGGCGGCACTTCCGGAGGAGTTCGGCAAGCCCGACACCATCAGCCTCACCTATCGCTGCTGGGCCAAGCACGGCCTCTGGCGGAAGCTGCTGGAGAAGGCCGCCGACCCCGCCACGCCGCGGGAACACCACCGCTGCTCAATTTCGTCGGCTGGGCCTTCCGCCGGGCGCATCGCGTCCTCGGCCTGCGCGCCAAGCTGCTGGGGCGGCGCCTGAACCCCTATTCGGCGCTGCCCTCGCCGCCCTGGCTGCTACCCGATCAGGATTTGTCCGAAACCGTGGAACGCAAGGTTATCCAAGCCTATCGGCCCGATCCGGCGCGCCTGCCGCCGCCGGAATTCCGCAGCCCCTTCCACTCCATCGGCAAGCTGCCATGCCTGCTGGAACAGCGCCGCCCGAAGCGGGCGCCGGAGCCGGCGTGAGGGCCGGCGCCTCAGGCCTCCGGCGGCGGCACCTCGCCCGGCCGCGGATCAATCGGCAGCCCGGCCTCGGCGCCGATGATCGTCTCGAACAGCGCGGCCGCGCGCAGCGCCACCTCCTCCCGCCGCGGCGGGGCGGCGATCTGCAGGCCAACCGGGCGGCCATGCCGGTCGAAGCCGCAGGGGACCGCCACGGCGGGGCAGCCCGCCAGCGTCACCGCCGCGTTCAGCATCGACGCCGCCATGTAGTTCTCCAGCTTCACCCCAGCGACGCTCGGGGGGTGGCGGAGCATCACATCGAAGGCCGGCGTGGCCGCCCCCGGCGTGATGAGGACGTCATAGCGCCCGAAGAAAGCGGCGACCCGGCGATACCAGGCGGCCCGCTCGCGCTCCGCCCAGGCGAGGCGCGAGGGGTTCGCCTGCAGACCAAGCTCGGTATTCCAGACGATATCGGGCTTCAGCAGGGCGCGATGGGTCTGCATCTGCAGCTCGCGATCGACGACGAAGTGCTGGCCGCGCAGCACCATGAAGGCCTCCTGCAGATCGCCGAGATCGGGCGCGGCCTCCACCACCTCGCAGCCCGCCTCGGCGAAGCGGCGCACCGCCGCGTCGCACAGCGCCCGCGTCTCCCGGTCCACCGGCAGCTTGCCGGCGAAATCGGCGGTGTAGCCGATGCGCAGGCGCGGCGGCGGCGCGGCCAGTTGTTCGACATAGGAGATCGCCGGCGCGTCATAGGTCAGCGGATCCTCCACATCCCAGCCCGCCATGGCATCGAGGAAGAGCGCCAGATCGGCGACCGACCGCGCCATCGGCCCCTGCACGGAGAGCGGGGAGAAGAGGTTGTTCGCCGTGCCCCGCGTGACCCGCCCGGGCGAGGGCCGCAGCCCAACCACGCCGCAATAGGTCGCCGGTCGGCGCAGGCTGCCGGCATGGTCGGTCCCCTGCGCCAGCCAGACCTCCCCCGTCGCCACGCTCACTGCCCCCCCGCCGGT
>CAITYE010000266.1 GCA_903896535.1 uncultured Paracraurococcus sp. | reverse complement strand
TGCCCGAGCGCGGGGTTGATGCTGAGCGGGCCGGACGAGCCCATCAGCAGCGTATAGGGGTCGCCCTTGGCGCGGGCGACCAGCGCGGTGCCCAGATTGCCGCCTGCGCCGCCGCGGTTTTCCACGATGAAGGGCTGGCCGTGCAGGCGTTGCAGCTTCTCGGCCAGCATGCGCGCAAGGGCATCGAGGATGCCGCCGGCCAGATAGGGCACCACGATCCGCACCGGCCGGTCCGGATAGCGCGCCTCCATGGCCGCCGCCGGCAGCGGCCCCAGCAACCCGAGCGCGGCACGCCGGCCGAAGCGCATGGCTCAGGCGGCGTCGAGGGTGAAGCGCAGCACGGTATCCGTGACGACGATGCCGCCACGATCGCCGGGTTCGATGCTGCCATAGCGCTCGGCATAGGCGGGCGGCAGCGCCCGTGCCCGGCGCGGCGCCAGCCAGAGCCGCAGGAGATGGCGCTGGCGCGCCGGCTCCTCCCAATCCTCGAAATCGGTGCGGCTGTGCAGGCAGGTGTGGTTGTGCACGAACTGCATGTCACCGGGGCGGAATTCCATGGACATGCTGATCGCGGGGTCGTTGGTCAGCGCATCCATCATGTCGATCGCCGCCATCTCCGCCGCCGAAAGCCGCCGCGCGCCGGGATGATTGTCTTGGCAGGACCGCAGATATTGGCCGGAATAGATGCAGGAGAGCTGACCCTCATACCAGTTGAAGACCGGGATCTCGAACCAGGGATGCATCCCCGGCGGCACCTCTCCGCGGCGATCCGTGGGCATCGGCTGGAACAGCAGCCGCGCCAGATCCGGCCGGCGCGCCAGCAGCGCATTATAGATGGTGGTCGAGGAACAGATGCGACTGGCGCCGCCCGCCTTCGCCGTCTTCAGGCAGAGCAGACCGACGATATCGCAACTATCAGTGTGGTAATCGAGCTGGCGGTTGGTCTGGTAGTAGCGAACCTTCGGGTCGTTGATGTCGAAGCCGAGATCCTTCACATGGCCCAGCAAATGGCCCTTGGCGTTCTGGCTGCGGAAACTGCCCAGATGCGCGCCGATGCCAAGATAGCCGATCGCCGCTTCCTCGATGCTCCGCCCGGCGACATCGAAGCCGCGCAGCAGGACGAAGCCGCGCCCGTCTTGCAGGTCGCGCAACACGCCGGCCAAGCGCGGGGCCAGCAGCGGCAGCGGGAAATGCTCCGGCGTGATCTCCCCCATCTGCCGGCCGCTGGCCTGGTGCCGGGCGATGGCGGCATCGAGTTCAGCCAATTCCGCCGCCGTGAAGGTGATGCACCAATCGCCGTGCCCGGCCATGTCCCGGCCATACCAGGCAGCCGGGCCGCCAAGCGGGCCGGGCGGCATCGGCAAGGGCGCAGCGTTCGCCGCCATTGGCATCGCCTGTGACATGGGGTGTCCTCCCGCCGAGTTTGGGGCAGGCTAGGCATGTCGGGCAGCGCGCGACAAGCCAGCCATGCCGCAGCGCAACCGAAGGGGATCGACCACGCACCAGACGGTGAAGGCGTGGCAGGCCGGGCGTTGACGCGGCGGCGCGCGGCGCCCGAAAGTGCCTCGGCAAGGGAGGTACACCATGCGCAACGCCCGTTTTGAAATCCGCCCGACCGGCCCGGTGGTGGGCGCTGAGATCCTCGGCCTTGACCTCGCCACCCCGCTGGATGCGGCGGAGGTGGCGACCATACGTGCGGCGCTGTTCGACCGCGGGGTGGTTTTCTTCCGCGACCAGAAAATTACGCCCGACCAGCACATCGCCTTCGCCGAACGCTTTGCGCCGATCAACATCAACCGCTTCTTCCGCCCGGTGGAGGGGCACCCGAAGATCGCGGAGGTGCGGAAGGAGCCGGATCAGCGGCGCAATATCGGCGGCCGCTGGCATACCGACCATAGCTACGACCAGATCCCCGCGCTGGGGTCCATCCTGCTGGCGCGGGACCTGCCGGAGGCCGGCGGCGATACCATCTTCGCCAGCATGTACGCGGCCTGGGAGGGTCTTTCGGAAGGGCTGCGCGCGACCCTTTCGGGGATGCGCGCGGTCCACTCCTCTCGCCACGTCTTCGGCGTGAAGCGCGAACAGACCCAGGATGGCCGGCTGGCGAACATGGACGCCGCGGTGCAGGACGCGGTGCATCCGGTGGGCATCCGCCACCCCGGCAGCGGCCGCATTGCGCTTTACGTAAACCCCGATTTCACCACGCATTTCGAAGGCTGGACGGCCGAGGAAAGCAAGCCGCTGCTGGATTTCCTGTTCCGCCATGCGCAGCGGCCGGAATACCAGATGCGCTTCGCCTGGGCGCCGGGTTCCATCGCCTTCTGGGATAACCGCGCGACGCAGCATCTGGCGGTGAACGACTATCACGGCGAACGCCGCTTGATGCACCGGATCACGCTGGAGGGCGTGCCGCTGGTATAATTTTGGCGGCCCGCGTCAAAGCCTGCTGCCGGTGGCATCAGTTCCCGTCACTGAACCAGCGGCGATAAAGTGTTTCGTAGCTGCCATCGGCCATCATGCCGAGAAGTTGGGCGTTGATCTTTTTTCGCAGCGGGCTGTCCCGCGCCACGGCGAAGGCGAATTGCTCCCGCAGGAAGACCGCGCCGACCACCGCCATCCGGTCAGGGCCGTACAGCTTGGCGTAATAGCGGAGCGTCGGCGCGTCGTAGACCAGCGCTTCGACGGCGCCGGATTGCAGCAGCCGCAGCGCTGAGGCAGGGCTATCGAAGGTCTGGAACGACAGGCCCTGATGCCGCAGCCAATCGGCTGCCGGGCCGCTCGCCGCGCTGCCGATACGCTTGCCCGGCAGATCATCGGGACCCGAGATGCTGGCCTGCAACTGAGTGACCGTGAGGTTGGAGGTGAGCGTCGCCGTGAATTGGGCGATCAGCACCACCCCCAGCACCCACATGGTGGCGATGGTCACCCGCCTGACAATGCGGGGCGTCTCGCGTTCCCCGTGCTCGCCGGTGGCGATGATCAGAGCGGCCACCCAGAGCCCTTCGCCGATGCCGCGCAGATAGCCCCGCTGGAAGGCAGGCTCGTGCCGGCGTTCCAGCAGCCACAGCAGATGCGCGAGCGCCAGCATGATCGCCGCCGCGATCAGCAACAGCACGCCGAGGTCGCGGAAGGGAAAGCTGGCCAGGAGCGCGCGCAGCCCGGTCGCGGATTGTTGCGGGTTGATCGCGATCTGCAGGCCGGTATCGAGGAGAGAGACGCAGAAATCGATCTCCGCATCGCGCGCCGGGGTCACCGCGATGGCGCCGATCGCCACATCCACCCGGTGCTCCCGCACCGCCGCCACTTCGGCGCCTACGGCGTGGCGGTCGCCGAGATCGACGAAGCGCGTGTCGGCGTTCAGCCGCTGCGCGACGCCCTGCCATAGCTCCACCGCGAAGCCTGTCCAGGCGCCGCCCTGGCGAAGCGAGAAGGGCGGGGCGTCAACGGTCGCGACCCGCAGCAGGGTGCGCGGCCCTTCCGCCGCCCGCTGCGCGGCAGCGCCGCCTGGCCACAGGGTGAGCAGAGCCAGGAGGACGAGGATGGGTACACGCATCAGGGCCTCGCG
>CAITYE010000265.1 GCA_903896535.1 uncultured Paracraurococcus sp. | reverse complement strand
CGACCATCACCACGACCGAGGGCCGGACCAGCCGGAGCGTGGTCCGGGATGGCGAAGCGCCGCCTGTCGCGCCGGACGGGGCCAGCCTGAAGCTCACGCCCCTTTCGCGCCTGTTCCGCACCGAGGCCTTCGGCTACCGCAGCATCACGGTCGAGCGGCCGTTGCGCGATGCAGCGGGCGACCCCGTGCTTGGCCAGAAAGGCAAGGCCAAGGGCAAGCCGCAGCCCGACCCGGCGCTGCGCGACACCGAGAACGTCCCCCTGACCGAGGATGTCGAGGCCTACTTCGCCCGCGAGGTCCTGCCCCATGCGCGCGATGCCTGGATCGACCATGAGAAGACCCGGGTCGGCTACGAGATCCCCTTCAACCGGCATTTCTATGTGTTCGAGCCGCCCCGGCCGCTGGCGGCGATCGACGCCGATCTGAAGCAGGTGACGGACCGTATCCTCACCATGATCGCGGGGCTGCAGGGATGAGCGATGGCCCGCCGCCCTCCTCTCTGCTGCTCTACCAGACTGAGGATGGGCGCACCCGGCTGGAATGCCGCTTTGCGGAGGATACGCTTTGGCTGACGCAGGCGCAGATGGCCGAGCTGTTCCAGACCAGCGTGCAGAACATCGACCTGCACCTGCGGAACATCTACGCGGAGGGCGAGCTTGCCCCGGAGGCAACTATCAAGTCCTACTTGATAGTTCGAACCGAGGGGAAACGGCAGGTCTCCCGCGCCATCCAGCACTATAGCCTGCCGGCCGTGCTCGGCGTGGGCTTCCGGGTCCGCAGCCAGCGGGGCACGGCCTTCCGTCAATGGGCGACGGCGCGGCTGGAGGAATACCTCCGCAAGGGTTTTGTGCTGGATGACGAGCGGCTGCGGAACCCGCCCGGGGCGGATGTGCCGGATTACTTCGATGAACTGCTGGAACGCATCCGCGATATCCGCGCCAGCGAGCGCCGGGTCTATCTGCGGGTGCGGGAGATCATCGCGCTGGCCGCCGACTATGTCCCAGGGGCGGCGGAGACCCAGGCGGTGTTCCAGGTGGTGCAGAACAAGCTGCACTTCGCCGCCACCGGCCAGACCGCGCCGGAACTGATCGCCAGCCGCGCCGATGCGCAAAAGCCCAATATGGGCCTGACGACCCAGGCGGGCGCGCAGGTCCGCAAAACCGACGTGACGGTGGCGAAGAACTACCTGTCGGCGCCAGAAATCACCGAGTTGAACCGCATCGTGGTCATGTTCCTGGATTTCGCCGAGGACCAGGCGCGACGCCGCAAGCAGGTGTTTTTGAACGACTGGAAGACCCGGCTGGATGACTTTCTTCGGTTTAACGACCGCGCCGTGCTGCCCAACGCAGGGCGGGTGACGCGGGAGGAAGCGGACCGCAAGGCCGCGGCGGAGTACGAGGTGTTTGCCGCCCGCCGCCGCGCGGCGCTGGAAGCGGAAGGCGAGGCGGCGGCGCTGCGGCAATTGGAGGATGCGGCGAAGGCCCTGCCGAAGCAGCGCAAGCCGAAGGCGGGCGGGGGAAGCGGGGCATGACAGTTCCGGCTTATCCGGCCTATCGGGAGAGTGGGGTGGAGTGGATCGGCGCGGTGCCGCCGACTTGGCAAATCATTCCGCTCAAGCATGTCGTCTCCATGCAGAGCGGTGAGCAAATCACGGCGGAGCGGATCGAGGATGAGGGCGGCTTTCCCGTGTATGGCGGGAACGGCCTGCGTGGCTACACCACCGCCTTCACGCATGACGGGCACTTTGCGCTGATCGGCAGGCAAGGCGCGCTGTGTGGCAACATCAACTATGCGAACGGCCAATTTTGGGCCTCGGAACACGCCGTCGTTGCCACCCCCAGGGTGCCGTGTGCCGTCCGCTGGCTGGGCGAACTGCTCCGCGCGATGGATTTGGGACAGTATTCGGTGACGGCCGCGCAGCCGGGTTTATCGGTTGAGGCAGTCGGAAATCTTCGCATCCCGCTGCCCCCACCCGCCGAGCAAACCGCCATCGCCGCCTTCCTCGACCGCGAGACCGGCAAGATTGACACGCTGGTGGCGGAGCAGGAGCGGCTGATCGCGCTGCTGAAGGAGAAGCGGCAGGCCGTCATCTCCCAGGCCGTCACCAAGGGCCTCGACGCCAGCGCGCCCATGAAGGACTCCGGGGTGGCGTGGCTGGGGCAGGTGCCGGCGCATTGGGAGGTCACGCGCCTTGGCCGGGTCACCGCAACGAAGTGCGACGGCCCCTTCGGCTCCGGACTAAAGTCCGAGCACTACACCGAGTGTGGCGTGCGCGTAATTCGCTTGCAGAACATCCGCATGGGCCACTTCGATGATACCGATGCGGCGTTTATCGACGAGGAGTATTTTCGCGTCTCCTTGCCGGGGCATGACGTCCAGGAGGGCGACCTTCTAATTGCTGGCCTCGGCGACGACCGCAACATCGTCGGGCGCTGTTGCGTCGCGCCCGCAGGTGTCGAGCCAGCAATGGTGAAGGCTGATTGCTTTCGCTTCCGGCTGTTCACGCAACACGCGCTGCCGGCGTTCATGGCGATGCAACTGACAGCAGGATCGCAGTTCGATGCCGGCATGATGTCCTCCGGCTCGACGCGCTCCCGCATCCCGTTGTCGGTGATGGCGACGCGGTCCGTCGCGCTTCCGCCACTGGCTGAACAACAAGAGCTTGTGGAGGAAATCGAAGCGCGCTCACGCGACTTCGACACCCTCACCAACGAAGCCCACCACGCCATCGCGCTCCTCCGCGAACGCCGTGCCGCCCTCATCTCCGCCGCCGTCACCGGCAAGATCGACGTGCGCGGCCTGGAGCTGTCCGCCGAGGTCGCGGCCGCATGAACTTGAAACCGCCTACGGTCTGGTCTGTGGGTGGTACTCCTGGGCAAGCTGAATCGGTCCCCGCGCTGTCGGTCCTGAACCGGCTTGGCTTCCAGCCCCGCCGCCTGGCCGGTGGTCACGGCCATAGCTTCCAGTTTCAGGGGCTGGAGATACAGGCTCTGATCTGCCTGAGCCCACGGACTTTCCAGGATGTGGTCTTCTTCACCGGCAGTTTCTCGGATCACCGAACACTCGGGCGGATCATGTTCGAGACTCCTACGGTATTCGAGTCCTTCGAGCAGGGAGTCGCCTGGATCGCGGACAACATCAGCCGACGCATCCCCGCATCCGTCCATATCCATTGGATCGACCAGGGACGCGAATGGCGGGACCATTTGCCCTGGGTCCGCCAGCAGGCTGCCTACGATGCACGCCCGCATTGCCGCATCGACCGCGACTGGTTCAAGCTCGCCGCGGCGCGCCTGCGTGATTGGCTGGTCGATGCCGATCCGGCCGCGCCCGCGGTCTTTGCGTTCGACGGACACACGCTCACGATCCATGGGCCGCCCGGACCCTTGCCGTTGTCGGCCGAAGGCGCGGCCTGGCCTCAGACATACAGCATTCGCCTCGGCGACCTGCGCGGCCTCCCCAAGCGTCTCATGCATCATCAGGTCGAGATCGGGATCTGGGACGGTCGCCTCTCCATCGACCGTTTGGCTCTGCCGCTTCTGGCACCCGGACCGGAGGGTATCGGGTAATGGCCCTGCACAACGAGCGCCCCTTCGAGGACATGATCTGCGCGCGGCTTG
>CAITYE010000264.1 GCA_903896535.1 uncultured Paracraurococcus sp. | reverse complement strand
GGCGGGCGTGGCGCGCGGCGACGCGGCCTTGGCGGGCGGGCGCTTGGGGGTCCCGGCGCGGGATGCCGGCGGCTTGATGGTGCCCGCCGCTCGCGCGGGGGGCTTGCTACGGCCGCCCGCGGGCGGCTTGGCGCCCCCGCTTGGGGGCTTGGGGCTACGCGCGATCTTCGCCTCCTCTGCCTGCCTGCACCGCCGCCCGGCTGCTTGCCAGCTGGCCGACGCGGTGCGCACGCCATGCTCCGGGCCGGGCGGCCCGTGCCGCCGGCGTGCCCGAGCCCCCGCGTTATATCAGCGGTCAAACCCTTTGACCGCTGATATTTGCCGGATCGGCCCCGCAATCGCCCGACCACACCCTACAGCAGTCTCCGGACCGATGGACCACGCGCTGATCCATCAGACCGGAGGCTGGTCTAGTGTCCCGATTCCGAAGTCCAACGGACTTCGACCTCGGAACACTCGGCTTCGTTTGCAGTGGCCTGCTGATCCGCCGCGTTCGAGGGTAAACCCACGAACTTCGCGGGCCGGACACGCGGGCTTCCTTCGGCGCGCGTCGCGGGCGGCCCTGATTGCGATGGCAAAGGGGGCCATGCGGCGCGCCGGCTTCAGCGGAGCGTTGCGGCCGGATGCGCCACGCCGATGTTGCGCCGACCCGAGCAGAGCGGGTCGGAGATGACCCGTGGGCAGCGGGCGGGAGAGGTGCGTTCGCGTGGCCGCCGCAAGAGCATCGCAGCGCTCGAAAGCGACGTTTTGCTGGACCATTGGGCGACTGGCGGTGCTGTTTTACATAATTATTACTATGCCGTGTTGCGCACGGCGCTGTTGTATGATACATTCTGTTTCATAATTGTGTATCCAGCACAAAACGTAGGAATATCGAACCAATGCGCAGTCTTCTTCTGGCCGGAGCCACGCTCCTGGCCATCTCGACGGCCCAGGCCACGACCTACAGCTACACCGGGGCGATACAGACCTTCGTCGTGACGACGACCGGCAGCTACAACATCCTCGCGCTCGGCGCACAGGGCGGCAGCAGCTACGTCGCGGGCGGCAACTACGTCGCGGGCGGCAAGGGTGCCAAGGTCGGCGGCGACTTCGCGCTGACGGCAGGCCACACGATCCAGATCGCGGTCGGCGGCAAGGGTGCGAATCCCACTGCCGGCTCCGTTGGCGGCGGCGGCGGCGGCGGAAGCTTCATCTATGACCTGACCGCGACGCTGCTGCTGCTGGTGGCCGGCGGCGGCGGCGGCGCCGCTTATGGCACCTGGGCTGGCGGCGCCGGCAGCGCCACGCTGGGCGGCGCGGGCGTCGGTGGCACTGGCGGCTTCTATCCGGGCGGCGGCGGCGCCGGCTTCACCACCGCTGGGGCCACCTTAGGGTTCGACCAGGTGGCCCAGCCCTTTCCGACGCTCACGGGCGGCATAAGAACCACCACCTACGCTGGCAACGGCGGCTGGGGCGGCGGCGGTGGTGGTGGCGTCTATGGCGGCGGCGGCGGCGGCGGCTTCAACGGCGGCAATGCTGACTATCCGAGCTTTGGCGGCACCTCCTACAACACCGGCACCAACCAGATCCTCATGAGCGGCTTCCAGACCGGCAATGGCGAGGTCACCATCACCGCCAATACGCCGTCGGCTGTGCCGGAGCCGGCCTCCCTGCTGGTGCTCGGCGCCGGCCTCGCCGGCCTCGCCGGCCTGCGGGCGCGGCGGAAGGCCTGATCCGCAAGATCGGGGCCGGCCGCAGCGCCGGCCCCAACCGCCCCCGGCGCGGCCCGAGGCCGCCGGGCGCTTCCCGCGCCCGGCGATGCAGCGCAAGACAGGGCCGGCGATGGCGGCCCGACCATGGCGCAACCAGGAAGGCAGCCCCCGTCATTCAGAACGGCATCCACTTCATCTCCGGCCTGCCGCGCGCCGGCTCCACACTGCTGGCCGCGCTGCTGCGGCAGAACCCGCGCTTCTCGGCGGGCATGCGCAGCCCGCTCTGCACCCTGGTCGATGCCATGCTGCTGGCCACCAGCCAGCGCAGCGAGACCGCGGTCTTCATCGATGACGACCAGCGCGAGCGCCTGCTGCGCGGGCTGTTTGAGGCCTATTACGCCGAGATCCATCCGCAGCAGGTGGTGTTCGACACCGACCGCGCCTGGACCACGAAGCTCGAAGCCATCGCCACGCTCTTTCCGCAGGCCCGGGTGATCTGCTGCGTGCGCAACCCGGCCTGGGTGATGGACAGCCTGGAGCGGCTGATCCGCCGCAACGCGCTGCACCCCTCCGGCATCTTCAACTTCGACCCGGCCGGCAATGTCTATTCCCGCGTGGAGGGGCTCGGCAGCGCCGGCGGGCTGGTCGGCTTCCCGTTCCGCGGCCTGCGGGAGGCGGCCTATGGCCCGCATGGCGATCGCCTGCTGCTGGTGCGCTACGAGACCATGGTGGCCAATCCGCTCGGCACCCTGGCGGCGATCTACGGCTTCATCGGCGAGGAGCTGTTCGGCCACGATCCCGGCCATATCGAGCCCAGCTACGACATGGTCGAGTTCGACATGCGCATGGGCACGCCCGGCCTGCACCATGTCGGCCCGCGCGTCCACGCCCCGCCGCGGCCGACCATCCTGCCGCCCGACCTCTTCACCCGCTACGAGCGCGATGCCTTCTGGGAGGACCCGGCGCAACTGCCGCCGACCGTGCGGCTGCTCTGAGCCAAGCCTCCCGCCAGACTCCCGGTTTCCAAAGGCCCTTCGGCCTTTGGCGGGAGTGCAGAGGCCAGCGCCCTCGCAACCCCACTGGGCCGCACCACCCGCTTCCGAGGCAAAGCGGGTTGATGGCAGCTAGAGCATGCTGCGTTCACATACGTTCACGCAGCCTACTCTAGCATTTGTTGAATCGCGCGATTGAGCGCCTTCGGCAATTCCGCCTCAACGCATCGCGCTCTAGAGCATGCTGCGTTCACCTACGTTCACGCAGCCCGCTCTAGCATGTGTTGGATCGCGCGATTCAGCGCCTTCGGCGATTCCGCCTCAACGCATCGCGCTCTAAGGCTTCCTGGGGCGCGCGTCGCGCGCGGCCCGGATCGCTGTGGCGGATGCGGGATGCTCCCGCGCCGGCACCAGGCACCAGGGGGCATGGGCGCCCGGCGGGCCCGCCAGCAGCGCCCGCGGCCGCCGCCGATGCCGGGCCAGATCG
>CAITYE010000263.1 GCA_903896535.1 uncultured Paracraurococcus sp. | reverse complement strand
TCGCCGCTTCGAAGGTCGAAAGCCGGAAGCTTGGCGAGTAATTTACCGACCCCACCACGCGCATCGTATTGGCGGTAGCCAGGACGCCGGGCGTCGCCATCAGCCAGATATCGCCACGGGTCTTGCCGGTCGTGCTCTGATAAGCGTTGGAGTTGCCCATGACGCCAAGCGTGAGGCTCGGCGCCAACGTATAGCCGGGCGGCAGGACGCCACCGGGGCCGCCGCCAACATACGTTGTGCCGAAGACGTCGGTCACGCCTTGGTATTGCGGCAGGCCGGTCGCGCCCGGCGCCATGCCGCCCAGCGCGGTGCCGATGGAACCTGGGGGCGTGAAACCGCCCCCGGCACCGGGTCCAAGATAGACACCGGCCGGTTGTGGCTGGTCGCCCGCACCACCAACCGCGGTACCCGTGATGCCACCGGTTGCCGAACCGCCCGCGTTGCCGCCGCCGAGCGCTTGGGACAGTGCGGAACCCGTCCCAAAAAACAGGCCAAGTAGTGCGACGACCAGAACGCCAACCCAACCGGGCCGTCCGTCGCCCGCGCTACTTGCTCCCGCTCTATTTGGAGGGGCGGGAGCCATAGGCGCCATAGCTGCCGTAACTGCCATAGCTGCCATAGCTCCCGTACCCGCCGTAATCGCCATAGGAGCCGAAAGAATGGCTGGTGACCATCCGTATCCGGTTGAGCATGAGTTGAAGGTTCGGACAGGCATCGACCAGATCGAGCGCTGCTTCCACCTCGCCTTGCTGCGTACGCTCTGCCTGGATGACCATCATCACCTGCCCGGCGATCGGTGCCAGGCTGCTCGGATCGCTGGTCGCCAGGCAAGGCGGGCTATCAACGACGACGATGTACTCCGGCAAGGACAGGGCGAGGCGCATGATCGCGGCGGCCATCATCTCGCCGGGCGGGATCTCCGGCCCGCCGGGGCTTTGCATACCAAAGGGGAGAATAAACAGCCGATCCTGCGCGGTCGGCACCAGCAGAGGTGTGGCGCGTGCCGTTGGCTCAAAGGCAAGCTGGCGCATCCCGGGCGCATCGAGCAGACCGACCAGGGTGCTGAGGGAGCCGCGCTTACCATCAGCATCAACCAGGACGACCGGAGCCCGGCCACCGGCCGCGATGCTGGCGGCAAGATTAAGCGATGAGAAGGTCTTCCCTTCGTTCGGTCGCGAACTTGTGACCAGCACAATACGGCCGCAACGGCCATCGGCCGTTGGGGTCCGACGAACCGTGCGCATCACCTGATGATGGATGATGTTGATCTCTTCCGAGAGCCTGTTCCGGGTGGTTCCAGCGGCTGCCGCAACCAAACCGGCGGCCTTGAGGACCGTCGCGGTGACTTGCCCTGGCGCCTCCCCCGGTTCGGCCGCCAGCGGCCCTGCCGGGCCGGTGGAGGTCGGCGTGGTATTGGAGGCTGCCATGGCGCGCGTAGACGCTGCTGGAGGGACGAGGCCCTCCGCCTGTTCGACTGCTGCGGCCGCGACGGGGACGGAGGCGGCTGGATTACGCGCCAGCGCCTCGGAGCCACCGAGAATCTCGACGGCCCGCTCAACCAGATGGGCACGTGGCTTCGGCGGCAGGGTCATGCGAGCATCCGACTGAGTAGTTCAGGCAGCTTTGCCATAAATTTGGGTCCGGCGACCATGACCGCGCCATAGGCCATCAGCAGCATCGCCAAGACAGTGCCGAAGGCGGCCGCTGGCAGGACCATCCGCGCCGGCGGGTCAGCCGAGGAGATGCCGCCCAGCACCGGCAGACCAAGGCGTCGCAGGTCGCCCAGAGTGTAGAAGGCGCGATCCATCATGGTGAGCAGAGCGATCACACCGCACCCCGCGGCAAGTCCGAGGAGCAACACGCCGGAATAGAGCAACGGCCGGTTTGGGCTGGTCGGCAGGGTCGGAATGGTCGGCGGATCGACCACCTCAAGACGCACACGCTCGGCACCCGCGCGCGCCGCACCCGAGATCTGCACCGCCTCACGGCGAGAGAGCAGATCCTCATAATTCTTCCGCAGCACGTTGTAGTCACGGTCGAGGTTGAGCGATTCCGCCTGCAACTGCGGCGCGCCGCGCGCCATGGCCTGCAGGCGATCGGATTCTACCTGCTCCTCGCCCAGCCGGCGTTCAACCGAGTTGATGGTCGCCTCGGCATCGACCAAACGTAGCCGCAGCTGTTCATAGAGCGGGTTGGGAACCCGGCTGGCATTCTGCGGGCTACCCCCCGTAGCCGCCTGTGCCTGGGCAATCTCGGCCGTCAACTCGGTCTTGCGTCTCGTCGCTCCTGACTGAGCCTCGGTCAAGGTCTTGCGGGCCGAGACGACGTCCGGGTGCTGTTCGGTGAAGCGCAGGCGCAACTCGGCCAAGGCCGCCTCGGCCTGGAGCACCCGCGGATCGGTGCTCTGCGGGGCGGTGCGGCCGCCGGCGGCGACCGCGGCTTCGGTCGTGCTGAGGGTCTGCGGTGTCGAGTCGAGCTGTTGCTTGAGCAGGTCGCGCCGCTGCTTGATGTCGATCAGCCCATTGGTCATTTGCTGGATCTGGGCGCGTGCCTGCTCGAGCTTGGTCAGGCCGCCGAACTGATCGTTCGGCAGCAACTCAAGGTAGCGCACCCGGAACTCGGCGCGCCGCCGCTCGGCCTCGCGCAGCTGGGTCTCGTAGGCGGCGATCTGCTGGGCGATGAAGGCGCGCGCGTTTTCCATCTGCTGGCGATCATTGGTCGTCGCTTGCTCGATAAAGAGATTGAGCAGCGCCTGCACCACGTCGCGCGCCAACCGGGAGTCCTGATCGGAATAGGTGATGGTAAAGAGGTTGGCGGTCTGCGCCGCGATCTTGATCTCCCGCTCGAGCTTCTTGAGCAACTCCTCGCGCGACTCCAGCGAGGTGACCCGCATGTCGAGGTCGGTACGGGCAACGACCCGCTCCAGGTTCGGTCGGCTGACCAGGGTGCGCTGCAGCAAGGCGACCTGGTTGCCCGCCGCGTTATCGACCGCGATGCCGCGCAACAGCTGGCTGAGTACGACATCGGCATCGGCATAGAGGCGGACGCTCGATTCGTAGCGGTCGGGGATGAGCGAGACGCCGACCCAGCCGGCAATGCAGACCAGCCAGGCGGTCGCCAGCGCCTTCCAGCGATGGCGCCATCCCGCCGAGCTATAACGTTGAATAAGGGCGGCGAGGTTCATGGCGGCTTAGAACCAGCTCTGGGGAATGACGAGTGTATCACCCGGTTGCACTGGCACGTCCTGGGAGATGTCGCCATTGCGGACCAGATCGGAGAGCCGGAGCCGCAGCGTCTGCTGCGCCCCGGTCACCGGGTCACGCCGGACCAGTTCTGCCCGGTTGCCGGACGCGTAGCGGGTCAGACCCCCAGCCTCGATCAGCACGTCCATGACAGTCATGCCATCCCGATACGGCAGCGCCTTGGGCTGCGCAGCCTCACCAATGATCCGAATCTGGCGGCTGGTCGGACCGATGAAGGAGCGCACCATCACCGTCACTGTCGGGTCCCGGACATATTCCTTGAGCCGGGTTTCGATCTCTTTACCGAGCTGCGTCGGGGTTTTGCCGGCCGCCACGATGTCAGAGATCAGCGGCATGGAAAGCCGGCCATCGGGGCGCACTGGCAGATCCGTGCTGAGCTCAGGCAGCCGATAGACAAAGATGCTCAAGGTATCGCCTGGACCTATGATGTAGTCGGCTTGCCCGGGAACCCGACTTTCCATCGGCGCCCGGGCGGCGGTGAGGGCGGCGGCCTGCTCAGGGGTCTGCTGATTACAGGCGGCAAGTCCGGTGAGCAGCAGGAGTATGAGCAGATGCCGCGTCACCATGCTTTTGCTCCTCATTGGGTGCGGTAGATGCAGCCCGGCATGGCTGCGACCGCAGCACCAAATCCAATCACAGATAGTCGGGGACATAGTCGGCTTTGCCTCAAAGAGCAACAGTCGATTTATTGGCAAAGTGGCAATTTTTGATTATCATTGCTCTCGATAATTCGCATATCAGACCCGCGGGCAAACCGCTATGTCGCGGTTTGCCCTTGGTTTTCATGGCCGGATTGGCCCCAAAGCCAAGGCGTATTCTGCCGCCTTTATTCAACCCAGAGATAGAACTCTCTCGGAGAATTTACCGTCCCCAACCCGGCCGAGGCGAGGAGGGGGTGTGCCGCCTTCAGAAATAGAACTTGATCCCAACGCAAATAGTGTTTTTATGAGAGCGAAATCTCAATCTGTGGACGAGACATAGCATGTTAACCCGCCGCATATGTCATCCCATTGCCGCGCGGCGCGTGGTAACACTCGTCGCGCCGCCATCGAGGACGTGTGAATGAGAACCCTCTTCGGCCATAGTATTCGCTCAGAGCTCGTGCTGCTGTACGTGTCCGAAGCCCTGGCCTGCTTCGTCGCCATATACCTGTTGAGCGCGCGGGAAGCTGGCAGCGCCATTTCCTTCGCCATTATCGTCACCCTTTGCGCTGGCCTGATCTCTGGTGCCTCCGGCCTTTATCAGCCTGAAGCCTGGTCGCGTGGCCGGCGCCTGCTGCTCGGCACCCTGGTCGCCGGCCTGCTGCTGCTGCTGCTAGCATGGCCAGTGCTGCGCTTGCTCGATCCCGCCTATCCGCAGCGCCTCGGCAACCACCTGGTCGAAGTTCTGCTGGCCTTCGTCGCCGCGGTCATGACCACCAGGCTCGGCTTGGCCCTGGTCACCCAGATGGGGCTCCTGAAGCGCCGCCTGCTGCTGGTGGCGCCGCCGCGTGCTGCCGGCCATGCTCTTGCCGACGGCAAACCAGGCCCCTTCGAGGTGATCGAGGTACTGCTCCCTGACGCTGATCTGGCGACTGCCCTGGCGCCGGAGACGTTGCGTCAGCGGCATATCTGGGGCGTGGTGGCCAGCGATCCCAGCCAGCTGCCCGACGGCGTGGCCAGCCGTATCGCCGCCGCCAATATCCGGTTTTTCAACGAGGTCGAGTTCCGCGAGCAGCACCTCAATCGCGTCGATATCGACCGCCTGCCTGACAACTGGATCGCCACGACCCGCGTCATGCGCGAAGGCTGGGCCGAGGCCCTCTTGCGCCGCGTCATCGACCTCGGCCTGGGCCTGCTGCTGGTGCTCGTCACCCTGCCGCTGCTGTTATTGACCGCCTTGGCTATCAGGCTCGACAGCAAGGGTCCGATTTTCTATCGCCAGACCCGGGTCGGGCGTGACGGCCGGGTGTTCGAGCTATTCAAATTCCGCTCCATGGTCGTCGATGCCGAACAGGGCGGCGCAACCTGGGCGAAGAAGCGCGATCCCCGGATCACCCGGGTCGGCCGCATCATCCGGCTGACCCGGATCGACGAGATCCCGCAGGTCCTGAACGTCCTGCGTGGCGACATGGCCTTCGTCGGCCCGCGGCCGGAGCGACCCGAATTCGTCGCCCAGCTTGCCAAAGAAATACCCCACTACAATGACCGCGCCCTGGTCCGCCCAGGCATTACGGGCTGGGCCCAGGTGAACTACCCCTACGGCGCCTCGGTCGAGGATGCCCGAATGAAGCTCGCCTACGATCTCTATTACATCGCCCGGCGCAGCCTCTTCCTCGACCTGCTGATCCTGGTCGCGACCGTGCGTGTCGTACTGTTCCAGGAAGGCTCCAGGTGATCCGGAATATTCAGCGAGATCGAACGGCAGGGATGCCGAAGCGAGCCCGCGAGGCCGCTTGACCGCGACCGCCTCGGTCTTCCTGCACGCCGCAGCCGCGGCCTTCTGCTTGGCCTGGTCGCTGCTCGTGCTGGTCATCGGCCGCAGCGCCTCCACGCCCTTATTGGCGGCGGCCTGCGCCATCTCTGGCCTCTGGGCCGCTGCCGTCGCGCTGACCCCTGGCCGCCCCCTCGAAGGGCTCGCGGGTACCCTAGAAGTTCTCCGGCTCGCCGTCTGGTTCGCCGTCCTGCTCGCCTTCTATCGTCGGGTGGTAGGTCCCGATTCCGCCCCAACCGCCCGGCGTTTCGCACTGCTCGGCAGCCTCGCCGTCCTGCTCGCCTTGCTTTCGTTGCTGCCACAGACCCTGAACGCGCTCGCGATCGCAAGCCTTGGGTCGCCGGTTTTGCTGGCGCGGCTCGGGGTGGCGCTGCTGGTCGTGTTGCTGGCTGAGAACCTCTATCGCAACGCCGACGAGGATGCGCGCTGGTATGTCAACCTGCCCTGCATCGCGCTCGGCGGTCTGGCGGTCTTCGATCTGTTGCTCTACGCGGATGCTGCGCTCTCCCGTGATTTCTCGGCACCGCTGCTGAACGCCCGGGCGGCGCTCACCGTCCTCGCAGTGTCCCTGCTGGCGATCGCTGCCGTGCGCGATGGCCGCTGGCGGCAAAAGCCGCGCTTCTCCCGCCAGGCGGTCTTCCATGGCGCGACCCTCATTATCGCCGGGGCATTCCTGGTCGGCGTTGGTGCTCTGGGCGAAGTGCTGCGCCTGCTGCAGGCTGATTGGGGGGCGACCGTACAGGCCAGCCTGCTGGCCGGCGCCTCGCTCATGCTGGCGGTTGCCTTGACCTCGGCCAGCATGCGGTCCCGGGTGCGTAACCTGATCGTCGATCACTTCTTCAGCGCACGCTACGACTATCGGCGGGAATGGCTACGTTGCGTCGCACTCCTCTCGGCGCCTGACGATGACGCGCCCCCCGAACAACGGGCGATCCGCGCCATGGCCGATTCGGTCGATAGCCCAGCTGGCCTTCTGCTGACCCGCGATGCCGCGGCGCCGACCTTGCGCTGGGCCGGATCGTGGAACCTGCCCTCGGCACCTCTGGCACTACCGGCTCACCACCCGCTGGCCAGCGACCTCGGCCCCGGCGAGGCGGTCCTTGAGTTCAGCACCGCACGGCCGCCACCGGCAGACTTGCACGAGGTCTACGGCCAGCTCTGGCTCGCCGTACCCCTCACCCACCCGCGTGACGGGCTGGTCGGCACCATCCTGCTAACTCCGCCCCGCGCGCCCTTCGTGCTCGACCGCGAGGTCTTCGACCTGTTGCGCACGATTGGCCGTGAGGTTGCCATGTTCCTGGCGGAGCGGCGGGCCGCCGAACGCTTGGCCGAACAGCGCCCGATCGAAGATTATGCCCGCCGCTTCGCTTTCGTTGCGCACGATGTGAAGACGGTGGCAAGCCAACTGACGCTATTGCTGGCGAATGCCGAGGATAATCTCCAAGACCCCGAATTCCAGGCCGACATGCTGCTGACCGTCCGCGCCTCCGCCGACCGCATCAACACCCTGATCGGTCGCTTGGGCCAGCCTGGCGACGTCATGGCGGTAGAGGCCGACCCGCTGCCGACCGCAGCCCCCGATCCACTCGCATTGCTCAGGCACATGGCAGAAACCCAAGCCCACCCCGTCGAGGTCACCACCGAAAGCCCGATGATAGGTCGTCTCGCGATGCCCGCGGAAGCCTTTCAGACCGCTTGCGGACACCTGCTGAACAACGCGATCGAGGCCTCTCCACCCGCCGCCCCGGTGGAAATCCGGCTCCGTCGGGCCGGCCCGCGGATCGAGATCGACATTGCCGATCACGGACCAGGGATGGCACCGGAATTCGTCCGTGACGAACTGTTCCGCCCACTCAGCACCTCAAAGGCGGCCGGCAGCGGCATTGGCGCCTGGCAGGCACGCGAGCTACTGGCCAGTGCCGGCGGTGAGCTTACCGTCTTCAGCCAACCCGGCATGGGCACCACCATGCGGCTCATGCTACCAGCCGCTGATGCCGACCCGCGATCGGCGCTCGCGCATGAAGGCGGCCGCGCATGAGCAAGCCGAAGCTGCTGATCGTTGAGGACGATCCCGGACTCTGCGCGCAATACCGCTGGGCCTTTCCGGCCTGCCGCGTGGTGATCGCCAATGATCGCGACCAGGCTGAGAAGACCGCCCGCCGGGAACAGCCATCGGCGGTGCTGCTCGATCTTGGCCTGCCGCCCGATGCCGAAGGCATCTCGGAAGGCTTCGCGACGCTCGAGGCGCTGCGACGCCACGATCCCAACCTGCCGATTATCGTCGCCTCCGGCCAGGGGCAGCGCGCGAACGCACTGCGCGCCATCGCCCTCGGCGCCTATGATTTCTGCGAGAAGCCGGTCGATCTGGCGGTACTGCGGACGATCATCGACCGCGCCCTCCGCTTTCGCGAACTTGAAGAAGAGAATGCGCGGCTTTCGGCCACGCCGCAGGCCACGCCCATCCAGGGCATTCTCACCGCCGACGAGGGCATGCTGAAGGTCTGTCGGACCATCGAACGACTGGGCAGCGTTGCCGTTCCCGTACTGCTGCTGGGCGAAAGCGGCACCGGCAAGGAAGCGCTGGCCCGCGCACTGCACGATATGGGGCCGCGTGCACCCAAGCCCTTCGTCGCCCTGAACTGCGCCGCAATTCCCGAAACCCTGCTTGAATCCGAGCTATTCGGCCATGAGAAGGGGGCCTTCACCGGCGCCGTCAAACAGGTGATCGGCAAGATCGAACAGGCCAATGGCGGCACCCTCTTTCTCGACGAGATCGGCGAAATGCCGGTCTCCCTGCAAGCCAAGCTGCTGCGCTTCCTGCAGGATCAGGTCGTCGAGCGGATCGGCGGGCGAACGCCGATCAAGGTGGATGTGCGCATCGTCTCAGCCACCAATCAGCCGCTCGAGGAACAGGCCGAAAGCGGCAAATTCCGCGGTGACCTGCTCTATCGCCTGAACTCGGTGACCGTTCGGATCCCGCCGCTACGCGAGCGGGCCGGCGATGCGCTGCTGCTCGCCCGATTCTTTTTCACCCGCCATATCAAGGAGTTCAGCCGCAAGCTCAAGGGCTTCGATCCGAAGGCGGCAGAGGCCGTCGCCACGCATCGCTGGCCGGGCAATGTCCGCGAGCTTGAGAACCGTATCCGCCGCGCCGTATTGATGACCGAGGGCCCCTACATCACCGAGGCGGATCTCGAACTCGGCGCCGCCACGACGTCGCCCGAAGCGGATTTCGACCTGCGCAGCGCCCGCATGCGGACGGAGCGCGAAATGATCGACCGGGCGCTGAGCCACAGCAATGGCAGCTTGGCCGCCGCGGCTAGGTTGCTGGGCATCAGCCGACCGACACTCTATGGCCTGCTCGATGCGCATGGCCTGGCGCAGGCCCGGACGCCGCCGCAGGAGGCCGCGACGGAAAGCCGGGACGAAGGCTAGTGTCGGCGCCCGGTCTAGCTGATATTGCGGCCGCCTGGCCGGCTGGAATTCCTGCCACCGGCGCACGACTTCTGACGCGGCTGGTTGGCGCGGCGGCCGGTCTTGTCATAGTGATTTGCTCATATTTGGTTAAATCGCATCGATATCCGATGTCTTATGATGTCTACTGAGCGGAGAATCCTGATGACGTCCCGACCGAGCTTCCGCACCGCCCTGCTGGCCGGCGTCCTTGGTTTCACCCTGCTGGCCGGCGGTGCCTTCGGCCAGTCGTTGCAAAAGGGCCGGGAAGCCCTGGTCAAGGGCGATCTGCGCACCGCGCAAATCGAGTTCCGCAACGCCGTCCGCAACGACCCAGCTTCCGCCGAGGCGCGCGCTGCCCTGGCGCAGGTCAGCCTTGATCTGGGCGATGGCGACACCGCCGAGAAGGAAGCTCGGGCGGCGATCGATCGCGGCTTCGACAAGGTGGCCGGCACCCGCATGCTGCTGCGCGGCATGCTCATGCAGAACCGCGCCCGCGAAGTGCTG
>CAITYE010000262.1 GCA_903896535.1 uncultured Paracraurococcus sp. | reverse complement strand
GAACGTATGTGAACGCAGCATGCTCTAGAGCAGGGGTCGGGCGCCTTCGCACACGCCCCCTGCCCTGAACTTTGTTGGGTTGCGGGATTCAGCGCCTTCGGCGAGTCCGCCGCAACGCATTCGGCGTTCGGCATTTCCGCCCGGGCTGGGGCGGCTGCCCCGCGCCGGGCGCATTCCTCCCCCCGGCTGGGCGCGGTTGCGATGGGATCGGTCACGGGCCATTTCGCCCCCCAGATTGGATTGGAGCCCATCATGCAGGACCTGACCCCCGCCGCTGCGGCGCGCCTGGCGGAGCTGGCCGCGCGCTTCGGCGTGCCGGTCGATGCCGCCACGGTGCTGTTGCAGGCCCTCGCCCAGGGCCAGGGCACCCAGGCGCAGTTCAACCACCCGGCGCTGGGCGGCATGGGCCAGTGGCAGCCTGGCATGATGATGCTGGGGGACATGTTCAATAACGGGCTGAAGGCGCAGGTGGATGGGCTGTGCCACGCGCTGGCGGCGCTGTGGCGCGAAGGCGGCGTCTTCCTGCCCGCCCCGGCCGGCGCGGCGGGCGGCTTCGGCGGCAATTGGTGGCCGGCCGAACTGGGCGCCCCGGCCAGCAGCGGCGCGCAGAATGACATGGCCTATGCCTATTTCCCGGGGCCGGCGCGGCTGGCGCTGAAGAATGGCGGGGCGATGCAGCTGTTCGACACCACCGGCTTCAGCATCTTCGGCGTGTCCCAGCAGCAGGGCGGCCCGGCGCAGACCCTGGTCTTCGCGACCGATCGCGGGCCGATGTCCACCTTGCAGATGCCGCTGATTGCTTGATCCTGCCTGGTCATCGGCGTTGACCGCAGCGGCTGAGGTTCTGTTGGTGCCCGCAGAGGGTACCCGCAGGCGCCGGGCGCCACATCGCATGCGGCGTGGCGCGCGGCACTGGCCGCGGGCCGTTGGGGCGGCGGCGGCTGGCGGTGGCCGGCCCGGCGCCCTACCTAACCCCCCACAGGCGCCCCGCGCCGGAGGACCCCCCATGCCGCACCCGCCGCGTTTCGCCCTGCCGCTGGCCCCCCTGCGCATCCTGGCGCTGAGCCTGGGTCTGGCCGCCCCCGCCATGGCGCAGGGGGTGGCGGTGGAACAGCCCTGGACCCGCGCGGCGCCGCAGGGCGGCGTCGGCGGCGCCTTCATGACGCTGCGGAACACCGGCACCACCGAGGACCGGCTGCTGGCCGTGACCAGCCCGCTGGCCGGCAAGGTGGAACTGCATGAAACCCGGCGCGACGGCGATGTGATGCGCATGCGCCCGGTGGACACCATCCCCCTGCCCGCCGGCGCCGCCGTGGCCCTGGCCCCGGGCGGGCTGCATGTGATGCTGATCGGCCTGCAAAAGCCGCTGGCGGCGGGGGAGCGGGTGCCGCTGACGCTGCGCTTCGAACGTGCCGGGGCGGTGACGGTGGAAGCCGAGGTGCTGGCCGCCGGGGCGCGCGGTGCCGGGCATGGGCAGGGCGGGGGGCGGCATTAGAGCGCGATGCGTTCGCGTTCGCTCACGCACCCTGCTCCATCGTTTATTTGGTCGCGGGATTCAGCGCCTGCGGCGATTCCGCCTCAACGCATCCCGCTCTAGGGGGCGCGCCTCCCATCCACAATTTAGAAAGAAAATTATCCTATATAACTCCCAAGGCGCTCACCCGGGCGCCCCCGCTCATTCAAAGCTGCATCTGCTGCTGCACCCCCCGCCCGCCGGGCCGGCCCCGCCTGCCCGCCCGCTTGCGGCCATCCGGGCCGGCCCGCCAGGCGCCCCGCGCCTCAATCTTTTAAGCCAAACCGCGAATTGTGCCGGATTTTCAAGGCACTCCCAAAAATAAGTCCGCTTCGGCCTCAACCCCCTTGAAGGGGTTGAAGGCATTGAACCCGCCCGCGGCCGTCGCGCCAAGGCTGCCGCCGGCCATCCCGCGCGCCCCTTGGCGAAGGGGTCCGAAACGCCCCCAAACCCCCGCTGTGCCGCCATTCTGGCGGGG
>CAITYE010000261.1 GCA_903896535.1 uncultured Paracraurococcus sp. | reverse complement strand
GCGTCCGTGGTGACCGGCTGACGCTTACACTGAAGCAAAGGCCGCAGTAGCTGATGCTATACCGCTCCACCACTTACCCGCTTGCGACATTGGTTCATGATATCAAAAGCGGTGCGATTGGGCTTCCTGAACTGCAGCGCCCATTCGTCTGGCCGAACGCCAAAATTCGAGACCTGTTTGACTCGCTCTATCGCGGGTACCCGCGCGACATCGAGGCCGAGCTGAAGGCGCTGCAGGACAAGGCGCGCCAGCTCAAGAGCAAGCAAAAGGCCCAGCTCGGCGAGCTGCTGAGGCTACCCCGCTTGCGCCGCCACGCCGCCCGACGTCTTGCCGCCATGTGGGAGCGGGATGGCACCGCGGCGTTCAGCGATTTCACGGCTTCCCTGCTCCGCCAACTCGATGCGCGGCCACCCGACGTGTGAGGCCGCGCTCCGCCAGGAACGGCCGCGCCGCAGACCAGAAAGCATCGTTGAGCGGCGCGATGTCGGAGGTGTCTACCGCGTCGCCGTGTGCGTCCACCTCCACCGTCGGGGGTGGCGCTTCTCTGCCCGTTCGGTCTGTTGGCCTACGCCTTACTCGAACAGGTCTGCGTGGGTCCCCGCCCGCACGAAGGTGACGGCGGGACGCTTCGGCGTGTCGTCGAGTCGGTAGATCAAGAGGAAGTCGCCGCCGACGTGGCACTCCCGGTGGTCCCGCCACTCGCCTTGCAGCTCGTGGTCGCGCCGCTCCGGCGGCAGTGGGCCGTCGTTCGCCAGCAGGCGCAGCATGACCTCCTTCAACCGCCCCATGTCGAAGCGGCCGGAGCGCGACAGGCGCTCCCAGTCCTTGAGAAACTGGCCCGTGAAGTCTGATGCGCGCGGGAGCGGCGCCCGCTTAGCGGCCACCGGCCGCGAGGGCATCGAGCAGCTCGTCGGCTGTGGCGAAGCGGGTACGCGCACCCATCGCCCGCGCCTCTTCCATGGCGGCCCGGGTGGCCAGGTTGGGGACCTTGATCGCAAAGGGGATGGCCTGCTCGGCCGCGATGCGGCGGAGGAAGACCCGCACCGCTTCGGACACGGTCAATCCCATCGCGTCGAGGGCAGCCTCGGCGCGCGCCTTGGTTTCGCCGTCCACGCGAACGTGCAGCATGGTGGTGTTCACCGGCATCCTCTCGTCTCTGCGGGCCAAACCCATGATCCAGGCCTTGTATCTCACTTGAGATACACCCGCCAGTGCTTTCAGCGTGTCCTGCCAGTCGTCGCCGTTGTGCGTGCCTCTGCGGCCGTCTGGGAAGCCGCTGGACGGGCTTCGGTCTCTGGCCGCACCCCCAACACCTCCTGGCCTCTCCAAACCGCTCTACGGCCCGTTTTGGCCGAGTCCTGGGCCGCTTTGCCCGTCCCTTCCTCCATGCCTTCTGTTCGACCCGCGCCGGAGGCGGGGGGTCGAAAGGTCGGGACGCCTTCCGTCCCGACACCCTTCGGTCGCTGCGGCGCGCAGGGGCGGTCAAGGATGGCCGTAGGCCACCGCGAAGCGGCGCGAGCTGAAGGCGAGCGTCCTTGATGGCCTCGAGCACCGTGGCACATAGGCTGTTATCCACAACGGTCGGCGCCAACTACCGGCAGGAATCTACCGGGAATCTATCTACCGGTTTTAGGGGGGGGTGATCCGCCGAACGCGAATCGGAGTCAGGGGGGGGTGATCCGCCGTGGATAACTTCCTCTGTCCCCGGCCGAGACGATCCGCTCCAAAGATCCTGTTGTTTGAGCGGGAAGGGGGGGGTGAACCGCCGAACGCTCCGCCCTTCCGCTCCCCTCACGCACGCTTCGCGCCGAGCTGTACGACGGTCTTGGGCACCGGCGAGCGGGACGGCATCAGGACCAAGCCGCCTGCGACCTGCTCGACACGGGCGTCCGGGTACACTGCCAGCACGGCCCGCAGCGCCTTCGCCATCTCGCGCTTGAAGTCCTTAGGGTCCCGGTACTCCTGGCCGAACTGCGCCCGCAGATTGGCCCACGAGAGCTTCGCGCCGGCGCGCCCGCGGATGCGGTGGAGCCGGTGGGCGAGCCACGAGTACACGTCAAGCGCTAGCGCCGAGTGCTTCAGCGCGCCGATGCGCCTTCTTCTTGCCCTCCTCCGTCGCCTCGCGTGCGGCCTCCTCCTGCTGGCGGGAGAGTATTCAATCGATGGCACCGGCCATGATCGCCAACCGCTGCGCGGCCGGCGTTGCGAGGGTTAACGCAGGGCGGTAGTCGAAGCCGCCCGCCATATCCGGCCGAAACATCGCGCGCACGATCTCGTAGCGCTCCTGCAGCACCTTG
>CAITYE010000260.1 GCA_903896535.1 uncultured Paracraurococcus sp. | reverse complement strand
TTCGCAACCGTGGGTTGGCGCGAAATCAACTTCGACTTCATGGAATTCCAGAAACCGGCGGCGCAGCGGCCATTGGCAATTGAACCAGGCCTCTTTCGCGCTGAAGGCCAGCAATTGCCAACTGCCGCCGGGCGGCGCCGGCATGTCGGCCAGCCGCCTGATCTCGTCAGGTGTGACGATGAGCTGAATCACCTCCGACGGCAGGGCCGCCAGCGGTTCGGCATCAATCCCCACACCCTGGAAGTCCTGCTGCCGCGCCGCCGCGGCGGCGCAGAAACCCGGGCAGTGCGTGATGCTGCCGATGATTCCCGGAGGCCAGATCGGCGCGCCATCATCTCCCCTGGGAACCGCAGCCGAGCCTAAGCCGAATTCTGCCAGGGCCCGTCGCGCAAGTTGGCGGCCGCGTGAGAACTCGGCTCGCCGCGCTGGTACGGCGGCAGGCAGAGCGTCTGGCGCTTCATCGGGGTCGAGATGGCAAAGCGCAGCGCCCGATGCCAGGGAGAGCTTTACCTTGCCGCTGAAAGCCCGATGAACCCATCGTGCCAGGGCGGCCGCATCACTCACGCCGGCGCAACGCGGCGTCGATCGCCTGGGCGAGATGTTGGACGTAGGGCTGTGCGAGCATCGTGAAGTGGTTGCCTGGCACGCGGTACGACGCGAAGCTTGCGTCTGCAACGGCACGCCAGCCGAATGCCGGATCGCCGCAGGGCTTGCTGATGGGTTGCACGGCGGCCTGGAACAGCGCAATCGGCAACTGCGTCGGTCTTGGGGAATAGGCGCGCGCGGCTACCAGTTGGCGGTCCAGAAGCCCGTGCGCGTCAGGAGCGACGCGATCAAGGTCAAGGATCATGCCAGGACGCAGGGGCTTCTTGCGCATGATCGCCGACAAGCGGCTGGCTTTACGGCCGATGCGACGGCGCATTTGCCGCCCATCGAAATTCCGTCCTTCATCATACAGCCAAAGCGGCAGATTCCGCGCCCAGGCAGCGGCGGTCGGCAGCAACGCCGGGCCGGAAGGACGCCAGCCGGGCCAGCGGGTATCGATGATCGCCAGCAGCCCGACATGGGCACCGGCTGCCTGGAGTTGCCGTGCCATTTCATAGGCAATCAGGCCGCCCAAGGAAAAGCCGCCCAGAAAATATGGCCCAATCGGCTGTTGCCGGCGCAGCGCCTCGGCATAACAGCCGGCAATGGCTTCTAGGGTTTCGGCCGGCAGTCGTTCGGGCAATCCGTTCAGCCCAAAGACTGGCCGTTCACGGCCCAAGGTTTCGCCCAACTGCCGCAGATGCATCGCTCCCGCGCCGAAGCCCGGAACGCAAAAGAATGGTCGCCGCTGGCCCGAAGAAATGAAGGGCAGCAGCGGATCGAAGCTCGTCTCCACGATCCCATCCCGGGCCATCGCCGCGGCGAGGGCCGCTGGAGTAGGCCCCTGGACCAGCTGCCGTAGCGCTGGCGCCCGGCCGGTTTCAGTGCGCAAGCGTGCGAGGAGGCGCATGGCCGCCAGGGATGTGCCTCCTAGGGCGAAGAAGCTGTCGTCGACGCTCACTGGCGTCGCACCGGTCAGTTCAGCGAACAGCCGGCAGAGCAGGATCTCATGCTCGGTCGTGGGCGGACGATGCATCGCGCCATGGCTCGCAGCCGCAGGTAAGGGCAAGGCGGCCCGATTGATCTTGCCGTTCGGCGTCAGCGGCAGCGCGTCGAGTGCAACGTAGGCCGAGGGCACCATGTAGTCCGGCAGCTGGGCCGCGAGCGCCTGGCGCAGCTCGCTGGCCGGCGGCACAGCCTCGCCCTCGCGCGGCACGAGGTAGGCGACAAGCCTGGTCTCGCCGGCGATTTCGCGCGGCTGCACGCTGGCCTGGGCGAGGCCGGGGAGGGACAGCAGCGACGCCTCGACCTCGCCCGGCTCGACCCGGTACCCGCGGATTTTGACCTGATCGTCGGACCGGCCGAGAAAGTCGAGCGTGCCGTCGGGGCGCCAGCGCGCCAGGTCGCCGGTGCGGTACAGCCGCCCGCTGCCACTTGTGACGAACCGCTCGGCGGTCAGTTCCGGCCGCTGCCAATAGCCGGCCGCGAGGATCACACCACCCAGCCAGAGCTCGCCGGCGACGCCGGTTGGCAAGAAACCGCCGGCGGCATCCAGGATGCGCGCCGTGGCGCCGGGGATCGGCCGCCCGATCGGCGGCAGCTCCGGCCAGGATGCGGGGTCGGCCGGGAGACGCCAGGCGGTGGCCACATGCGTCTCGGTGGGGCCGTAATGGTTCCACAGCACGCAGTCCGGCAGCGCGTGGAAGAGGCGGCGCAGGGCGGGCGTGGCACGCAGCGCCTCGCCCGCGGTCACCACCTCGCGGAGTGCTGGCAGCGCCGGATGGCCGTCGATTGCCTCGGCCAGCGCTTGCAGCGCCACAAAAGGCAGAAACAGTCGTGTGACGGTGTGCTCGCGCAGCTGGCGGAGCAGGTGGTGCGGATCGCGCCGGGCCGTGTCGTCGATGACAACCAGGCAGCCACCGCCGGCCAGCGTCGAGAGGATCTCCTGGAAGGCAACGTCGAAGGTCGGCGGGGTGAATTGTAATGTCCGGCCCGCGCTCGTGGCAGCGGACAGCTCCAGCTGCCACTGCACGAGGTTAGATAGCGCGCCATGGCCCATGGCGACGCCCTTGGGCGTGCCGGTCGAGCCCGAGGTGTAGAGCAGATAGGCGAGCTCGTCGCTGCCTGGGGCGACCAGGGTAGCGATAGTTTCCCCGGTCGCAGCTGCGTCCAGTGACAGTATGGGCAGATCGCCCCGTGGCAAAGATGGCCGCACCCTCGCGTCAGCCAGCATTGCCACCGGCCCTGCCTCGGCCAGTATTTGCGCCAGACGAGACGGCGGCTGCGTTGGGTCAAGCGGCAGGACGATGCCGCCCATCCGCAGGATGCCGACCAAGCCGGCGATGAGGCCGGGACCGCGCTCCGCGGCAAGGCCTATTGGCCTACCACGCAGGTCGCCAAGCCTAGCCAACCGTGCTGCGATGGCTCCGCTCCAGGCCCAAAGGTCTGCATGGGACAGCTCCGTGCCGTCGGCAGCGCGCACCGCAGGAGCCTCCGGCCGTGCGGTAACCTGGGCGGCGATCAGCGAAGTCACCGCCCTATAGGGAGGCGCCACAGCGCCACTGCCCAACCCGTCCAGATCAGCACGCTCGGCATCGTCGAGCAGCGGCAACTCGCCGAGGCGGGTCTCCGGGCTGGCGCCGGCGATGGCGTCGAACAGGCGCAGCAGCCGCCGACCGTGCCGGGACAACTCCGCGGCCGTATAGAGTTCGGTATTGCCGTCCAGGTCGACCCGCATACCAGCGGATTCGGCCTCGTAACAGACAATCGACAGGTCGCGTACCGGACCGTTCGACAGGTTGTGCGTCAGGCCCTGCGTCGTGCCAAACAAGCTCGTCCGCTCCAAGGACGAAACGTTCACCAGCGTGCCGAACATATCGGCTGCAGTTGGTTCCAGCCCGAGGTCACGTCGCAATGTCTCATGCGCATAACGCTGGTGCCCCAGCGCGCTGCGCGTTTGCTGCGCTGCATTGTCGACAACTTCCGCCAGCCGTGTCCCCGGCGCAGTCGCCAGGCGCAGCGGTACGGTATTGCTCAGCATGCCGGGCGCGCGTCGGGCTGCCGCGTCAAAGCGTCCAGTCACCTGCCAGCCCAACAGGGCCTCCGACCGCCCTGCCAGCCGACCGACATAAATCGCCACCGCCGCGGCCAGCATCGCCGGCAGCGTCGCACCAAGCGACTTGCCGAGGGTCGCCAGGGCATCGGTGACGCCCTGGGGCACCACGCAGGTCTCGCGGCGAAAGCCCCGCTCCCAGCCGAAACCGCCACCCGCGAGGCTCGCCGTATCCGGCTGGCCGGCCAGCAACGCAAGCCAATGCGCCCGATCCTCATCCCACGCCGTCATGCCTGGGCCGTAGCCCGGGCGGCCAAGCACCTCCCGCAGTTGCACGAACGATTGGCCGCGCGCCGGCTCATCCCGCAGCAACGCGCCGTAGACCTCGGCGAGGCGGGCCTTGACCAAGGCAAGGCCAACGCCATCGAGAACGATATGGTGGTAAGCTTGAAACCAGATCCAGCGCCTGGCGCCGGTCCGAATGAGATGCCAGCGGAACAGAGGCGCATCGCTGGCCAGGTCAAAAGGCTGCCCAATAAGCCCCTGCATGAGGCGCTGCGCCGCCGGCTCAGGGTCCGCCTCGCCGCTCAGGTCGTGTAGCGGCAGCGTCCAATCGGCGGCCAACCCGGCCTCGATCCACTGAACCGGCCCGTCCGGCGTCTCAGCAAAACGCAGCCGCAGCGTTTCGGTCTCGGCGATGACCTGCTGGGCAGCAACCTCGAAAACGCCAACGTCGATCGGCCCGTCGAGATCAGTGTACTGCGCGATCGTGTAAAAGGTGCAGCCGGGCGTCATGTGCTGCGCCAGCCAGATACCAGCCTGACCCTCGCTCAACGGAAACGGTACCGGGGTGATCGGGCGGTCCATGGTCGGGTCGGTACAGGGCCGAGTGAGAGAGGGTCGGGCCGGCGCTACCACCGCCCCCAACGGGCGCCTGGTCACTGTCGGGGCCGGCCGGCGACGGTGCAGAGGGCGTTCATCCCGTTACCGGGCGCGGGCGGCGGCAGCTTCTGCCATGCT
>CAITYE010000259.1 GCA_903896535.1 uncultured Paracraurococcus sp. | reverse complement strand
TGGATCGTGCTCTGGATACCGTGCTTGCGCGCCCAAGCGATCATCTCCCGCGCCTCGTAGCCGGCCTTCACCGTGCCGAGCCCGACCTCGCCCAGCAGCGAAATGCCCGCGGCTGCGAGCTCGGCGAAATCGCTCTCGACCATCCCCTTCTCCAGCACCGGCGCGCCGGCCAGTACCTTCACCCCGGCCGGGCGCAGGTTGTGGAAGCTGCGCTGGGCGAAAATCGCATGCGCCTTCAGGCCGAGAATATCCTTCGGCCGGCCAGGCGAATGCACCTCCCCGGCCGAGATCATCGTCGTCACCCCGCCGTTGAGAAAGCTCTCGACCCAGCCGAGCTGGTTCTGCCGCGGCGTCCAATCGCCCAGCACTGGATGCACATGGCTGTCGATCAGCCCTGGCGCCACGGCCGCGCCGCCGGCATCGATCACCTGATCGAAGGGGCCACGATCGCCAAGTTCGCTGGCCCGGCCGATCGCGGCGATTCGGCCGCCCTCCAGCAGCAGGGCGTCGGCTGCAAGGATTGGGTTTGCCAGATCGCCGGAAAGCAGCAGGCCAATCTCACGCACCAGTACCCGACCCGCTGCCGGTCCCGCCGCCTGTGGCTCCGCCATCCTGCCCTCCTCCACACCGCGTCCAGCCTACCCGTGCCCCTTGCGCGAGCCTAGCGGGGCCGGGGCCGTCCGTGCTTTGATTGCGCCCAATGATCGTTCGGCCCGCGACACTCGAGGCAGCCCTGGCGCTGCGCGCCGCCGGGCCGGCCCGCCCGCTGGCAGGCGGCACCGATATCTACCCCGCGCAGGCTGCTGCCGCCGCCTGGATGCGCCCGTCCAACGAACGACTGCTCGACCTCACCGGCATCGCCGGCCTCGACCGCATCGAAGCTGATGCCGAAGGCTGGCGAATCGGTGCCTGTGTCACCTGGTCGGCGCTCCGCGCCGCCCCCCTGCCCGCCGCCTTCGACGGGCTCCGCGCCGCCGCCGGGACCATCGGCGGGGTCCAGGTGCAAAATCGCGGCACGGTGCTCGGCAATCTCTGCAACGCCTCGCCTGCCGCGGATGGCGCGCCGCCGCTGTTCAGCCTCGATGCTGGCATTGAGATTGCCGGGCCGCAGGGCATCCGGCGCCTGCCATTGCCCGATTTCCTGCTGGGCAATCGCCGCACCGCGCTCGCCCCGGATGAGTTGGCCATCGCCATCCGGATCCCCCAACCGGCAGCGGCGGCGCGCAGTGCCTTCCGCAAGCTCGGCGCCCGCAGCCATCTCGTGATCTCCATCGCCATGGTCGCGGTGCTGGCGGAGCTCCGGGACGGCCACGTGACCCGGGCCTGCCTCGCGGTCGGCGCCTGCGGCCCGGTGGCGCAACGCCTGCCGGCGGCTGAGGCGGCGCTGATCGGTGCCCCCATCGCCATGGCGCCAGCGCTGATCGCGCCGGCGCATCTGGCCGCGCTCGCCCCGCTCGACGATCTGCGGGCGAGCGCCGAGTATCGGCGACACGCGGCGCTGATCCTGTTGCGCCGCGCGCTGGCCGAGGCGCTGGCATGAGCCTCGCCCTCTACGTCAACGGCGCACTCCGCACCGTTGAGGCCCCGGCTGCGACGCGGCTTTCGGATGTGTTGCGCAGCTCGCTCGGCCTGACCGGCACCAAGGTCGGCTGCGATGCCGGCGATTGCGGCGCCTGCACCGTGCTGCTGGACGGCGCCCCAGTCTGCGCCTGCCTCGTGCCGCTCGCCCAGGTCGAGGGACGGGCGGTGACAACGGTCGAAGGTCTCGCCGACGATGCCTGGGGCGCGGCGCTGCAGGCCGCCTTCCTCGCCCATGGGGCGGCGCAATGCGGCATCTGCACGCCGGGCATGCTGCTCGCCGCCCGGGCGCTGCTGGGGGCGAGCGCTCGCCCGACCGAGACGGAGGTCGAGACCGCGCTCGGTGGCGTGCTCTGCCGCTGCACCGGCTATCGCAAGATCATCGCCGCAGTGCGCGACGCGCATCGCTTCCGAACGCCGCTGGAGATCCCCTCGCCCAGCGCCGGCGCCGCGGTCGGTGCTCGGCTCGCCCGCGCTGATGGTCAGGACAAACTTACCGGGCAAGCCTGCTTCGGCGATGATGACGCGCCGGCCGATGCGCTTTGGCTGCGGCCGATCCGCTCACCGCACGCGCATGCCCGCTGCGTCTTCGGCGACTGGGCGGCCTGGCAGGCCCAGCATCCCGGCATCGTGAAGGTGTTGACGGCAGCCGATGTCCCCGGTCGCAACGGCTTTGGCATCTACCCCGACATCAAGGACCAGCCTGTCTTCGCCGACGGCCTAGCCCGCTATCGCGGCGATTGCGTCGCCGCCTTGGTCGGCACGGTCGAAGCACTGGGCGGCATCACCTTCGACGCGCTGCCGATTGTTTGGGAACCGCTGCCACCGCTGACCCTGGCCGGCGGCGCCGCGCTGCATGACCGCTGGCCGGAGAATGTGCTGGCGACGGGCCGGCTGGTGCGGGGCGATGCGGAAGCCGCGCTCGACGCCGCCCGCCATGTGGTCGATGGACACTTCGAGACGGGCTTCGTCGAGCACGCCTATATCGAGCCCGAAGCCGGCTGGGCCCAGCGCATCGGCGATCGGGTCGAAGTGCATGGCTGCACCCAAGCCCCCTACATGGACCGGGAGGAAGTGGCCGGCGTGCTCGGCATTCCGCTGGCCTCGGTGCGCATCATCCCCTCGGCCTGCGGCGGCGGCTTTGGTGGCAAGCTCGACGTCTCCTTCCAGCCGATGCTGGCGGTGGCGACCTGGCTGCTAGGCCGGCCGGTACGCGCGGTCTGGAGCCGGGCCGAGAGCATGGCGAGCAGCACGAAACGCCACCCGGCGCAGATCCATGCGCGTGCCGGCTGCGATGCCGAAGGCCGCCTGACCGGCTTCACCTTCGAAGGCGTTTATGACACCGGCGCCTATGCCAGCTGGGGCCCGACGGTCGCCGGGCGGGTGCCGGTGCATGCCAGCGGCCCCTATCGTGTGCCCGCCGTGGCGGTGCGATCCCGGGCGATCTTCACCACCAACCCGCCGAGCGGCGCCTTTCGTGGCTTCGGCGTACCCCAGGCGGCGATCGCGCAGGAAGCGCTGTATGACCGGCTGGCCGACGCCACCGGGATCGACCGGCTGGAATTCCGCCTGCGGAACGCGCTGCGCCCGGGCGATACGACGCCCTCGGGCCAAGTGCTGGAGCATTCGGTCGGGCTGGTCGATTGCCTGGTCGCGCTGCGCCCGCACTGGCAGGCGCTGCGGGACAAGGCGGCAGCGGCCAATGCCGCTGGCGGCCCGCTGCGGCACGGCGTCGGCATCGCCTGCATGTGGTACGGGATCGGCAATACCGGCATGTCCAACCCTTCCACCATGCGGATCACGCTCGATCACGATGGGCTGGTCTTCCACAATGGCGCGGTGGATATCGGCCAGGGCTCGACCACCGTGCTGTTACAGATCGCTGCCGATGCGCTCGGCCTGCCGGTGGCGGATTTCCGCTGCGTCCTGGGCGATACCGACCTGACCGCTGATGCCGGCAAGACCAGCGCCTCCCGCCAGACCTTCGTCAGCGGCCGTGCGGCGGCCGAAGCGGGGGCGGTGCTCCGGGCGCAGATCCTGAGGCGCGCCAATGCCGGCCCGGCAGCAAGACTGGAACTGCGGGCCGGCGTCCTGCATGTGGACGGCAACCCACTTGCCGGTGCCTACGAAGGCATCGGCCAATTCGATCCGCCGACCGTCCCGCTGGATGCGGATGGCCAGGGCATCCCCTACGCCACCTATGGCTTCGCCGCGCAACTGGCAGCGCTCGCCGTCGATACTGATCTCGGCACCGTGCAACTGCAGAAGATCGTCGCCGCCCATGATGTCGGCCGGGCGATCAACCCGACCCTGGTGGAAGGCCAAGTGGAGGGCGGCATCGCCCAGGGCATTGGCCTCGCGCTCATGGAGGAATACCTGCCGGGCCGAACAGAGAACCTGCACGACTACCTGATCCCGACCGTGGGCGATGTGCCGGAGATCAAGACGATCCTGGTCGAGGCCAGCGAGCCGCTGGGTCCCTTCGGCGCCAAGGGGATCGGCGAGCCTGCTTTGGTCCCGACCGCGCCGGCCATCCTCTCGGCGATCCGCGACGCAACCGGGGCGGAGATCACCCGGGTGCCCGCCCTGCCCCACCGCGTGCTGGCGAGCGTCGCGCAAATGCGCGCGGGAAAGCTTTCGCGATGAGTATCGACCGCACGGAGCTATTCGGCGCCCGCGAAGGCAATGAGGGCATCGTCCGCTGCGACGCCTGTCCGGTGCTGTGCCGCATCCGCCCCGGCCGGGCCGGCGCATGCAGCCGCTACGCGAATGCGGACGGCCGGCTGGTCCGGACCGACCCGCTGGTGCTGATGGAACGCGCGGCGGAGACGGTACCCTTCCTCGCCCGCGACTGGGAGGCGGAGCGCAGCTTCGTCACCGCCATCGGCGCAGGCACCACCTATCCTGACTACAAGCCCGCTCCCTTCATCGTCGGTGCGCGGCACCAGGGCGTCGATACCGTCACCGTCGTGACCGAGGGCATCTTCAGCTATTGCGGCCTGAAGGTGAAGATCGACACCGATCGCCATCTGGGGCTGGAAACCGCGCCGGTGCGCGTCGATGGCGAGCAGATCGGCCATGTCACCACAGCCGAGTACGGCAGCCAGATGCTCTCCCTCGGCGGGGTGCGACACCTGACCGGTGGCAGCAAGAAGGAAGGCAACGTCACCTGCGCCACCATGCTCGCCTTGTGCGAGAAACAGGCGGTGGAGGTGACGATCGACGGCGGCGCGACGGTAATGCTGCAGGCCGGGCAGGCCCCGATCGTGAATGGCTTGCCAGAGGCGCGCATGCGAGTCGGCTGTGGCTCTGCCGCCATCGGCATCTTTGCGCAGCAATGGTACGGCCATGTGGACGAGGTGATCGTGGTCGATGACCACATCACCGGCGTACTGTCCGAACACCAGGCGGGCAAATGCCTGGATATGCCGCCGAGCGGCATCCGCGTGCGCGGGCGGCGTTCCACGCCCGGGCGCTATTTCCAGGTGGCGCATCCGGGCACCGGCTGGGGCGGGACCGATATCACCGACCCGCTGGCGGTGATCGAACGGATCGACCCGAAGCTTGCCTGGCCGGGGCTTAGGCTGCTGCTGACCAGCACGACGGGCGAAGATCACCTCTATTGCGAGTTGGATGAGGCACTACGGCCGGTTCCCCGACAGACGCCGCCCGCAGTGCTGCAGACCGTCGAGCGGATCGGCGAGAATTGCGAACCGGCGCTGACCTCCATCCTGTTCATGGCCGGCGCCGGCGGCAGCCTGCGCGCCGGCGTCACCGAGAACCCGGTGCGGCTGACGCGCGAGGTGCAGGCGGGACTGGTGCGGGTGACAATAGGCGGCGCGCCGGCCACGCTCTGGCCCGGCGGTGGCATCACCATCATGGCCGATGTGCTGCGGGTGCCGGATGGCGCCTTCGGCAGCGTGCCGACTCCGGCCCTGGTCGCGCCCATCGAGTTCACGCTGCGCGCCGATCTCTATGCCCGCCTCGGCGGCCATGTCGGGCATGTGATCCCGCTGGCGGAACTGCTGGCCGGCTATGGCGAGACGGCGCGACGGGAGCCCTGGATCGCCGGGAATCCATGGCCGCTGGATTAGTCGCGCGGCTCCCCGATGGGCGGTTGCACCTCCAGGAAGGCCCGATCGACCTGCTGATCGGCTTCGAGGGGCCGCGCCCGGCAGTGCAGCAGGCGGTGACCGCGGCGAGTACCGCCTTCGCCGGGCTTCTGGCAGGGCTGGCCGCCGAACTGCCCCTGCTGCGCACGCCGGTCGGTGCCGATCTCCCGGCGATCCAGGGCCCGGTCGGGCGGCGCATGGTGGCGGCCGTTTGGCCGCACCGGCGCGGCTTCATCACGCCCATGGCCGCCGTCGCCGGCGCGGTGGCCGATGAGGTGCTGGCAGCGATCGCCGCCGTGCCGGGGCTGACGGCGGCACATGTGAACAATGGCGGCGATATCGCGCTGTACCTGACCGCTGGTGCCAGCCTGCGTATCGGCCTCGTGCGCGACCAGGCCCGCGCCGCACCGGAGGGGCTGGTGCGGTTGAGCGAGGCGGATGGCATCGGCGGCGTCGCCACCAGCGGCTGGCCGGGGCGGAGCTTTTCCCTGGGCATCGCGGATGCGGTCACGGTGCTGGCCCGAAATGCGGCAGCCGCAGATGCGGCGGCGACGGTGATCGCCAATGCGGTGAATGCCGACCACCCAGCGATCGCCCGCGCGCCGGCCGAAACGCTGGACCCCGACAGCGATCTGGGCGCGCGGCTGGTCACCACGGCGGTCGGCGCGCTGCCGCCCGAAGTGATCGCGGCAGCACTCGCGGCGGGCGAAGCGGTGGCGGAGGCGCTGATTCAGCGCGGGCTGATCGCCGGCGCGCTGCTTGCGCTCCAGGGCGAGACTCTGGCAGTGGGCTTGCCGCGGCTGCTGGGGTAGGAAGGGCTTACACGCTTAAATACTGTTCGCGCACCTCCGGCGCCGCGCGCAGCGCTGGCATCGTACCCGACCAGCGGATACGACCCTTTTCGATGATCGTCGCACGGTCGGCGACCACGCCCGCGAAATGCAGATTCTGTTCAGAGAGCAGGATGGACAGCCCTTCGCGTTTCAGGGCGCCGATCGTCTCCGCCATGCGTTCCACCACCACCGGCGCCAGCCCCTCGCTCGGCTCATCGAGCAGGATCATGCGCGGATTGCCCATCAGCGTCCGCGCGATGGTCAGCATCTGCTGTTCGCCGCCGCTCATCCGCGCACCAGGGCGGCGGCGCATCTCGGCCAGGCTTGGAAACAGCGCAAAGAGCCGCTCCGGCGTCCAGGGCGTCATGCCTGGCGGGGCGGGACGGCGGCCAACTTCCAGGTTCTCCAGCACCGTCAGCTCGCCGAAGATGCGCCGATCCTCCGGCACGTAGCCGAGCCCAAGGCGAGCAATCTCAAAGGGCTCCCGGCCCGCGATCTCCTGGCCGCGGAAGCGGACCCGCCCGGCGCTCGGCCGGACCAGGCCCATGATGGCCTTCATGGTGGTGCTCTTGCCGGCGCCATTCCGGCCCAGCAGCACCACGACCTCGCCCTCCTCCACCCCCAGCGTCACCCCTTCCAGGATCTGCGCCCGGCCGTATTGGGCGGCGAGGCCCTCCACCGCCAGCATCAATGCCCCCCCTGGGTCGCACCGCTGCCGAGATAGACGGCGCGCACCCGCGGGTCGGCGCGCACCGCCTCTGGCGCGCCTTCGGCGAGCAGCGCGCCGCGATCCAACACCAGCACGCGGTCGGCATGGCCGAAGACCACGTCCATGTCGTGTTCGGTGAACAGCACGGCGATGCCGCGTTCCCGCGCAATGCCGGCGACCAGCGCCATCAGCGCCGTGCGTTCGCCAGGCGCCATACCTGCGGTCGGCTCATCCATCAGCAGCAGGGCGGGCGCATTGGCCAGCGCGATCGCCAGCTCAACCCGCTTGAGATCGCCATAGGCGAGAATACCGCAGGGGCGCCCCGCCTGTTCCGCCATACCGAGGCGGGCGAGCAACGCCTCGGCCGTCCCGGCCTCCTGCCCCGCCACCGGGCGCCAGAGCCCGCCGAGGCGCCGGCCGTGGGAGAGCAGAGCCATCTGCACATTCTCCCGCACCGTCATCGAGCCGAAGGTCGCGGTGATTTGGAAAGTGCGCCCGACACCAAGGCGCCAGATCCGGCGCGGCGCCAGGCCGGTGATGTCACGCCCATGCAGCCGCACCGTGCCGGCATCCGGGCGAAGCTGGCCGTTCAGCATGTTGAAGCAGGTGGATTTACCGGCACCGTTCGGGCCGATCAGCGCCAGCAATTCGCCAGGGCCGACCGCAAATGAGACGCCGCGCACCGCCGCGACGCCGCCGAAGCTTTTCGCCAGGCCCGCGACCTCAAGCGTCGCCATGCCGCGCCTCCCACCGCGCCCGGGCGGCACCGGCCAGTCCCTGGGGGAAGAACAGCACCAAAGCGAGGATGATCAGGCCGAGCCCGAGGCGCCAGTAGTCGGTCAGTCGCACCAGCTGTTCGTGCAGCCCGGTGAAGGCAAGCGCGCCGACGATGGGGCCGGCGAGCGTCTGCACACCGCCGAGCAGCACCATCAGCAGCGCATCGACGCTGCGGGAGATGCCAAGAAAGGTCGGGAAGACGCTGCCCTTGGCAAAGGCGAACAGCCCCCCGGCGATACCCGCCATGGCGGCGGCGAGGGCGAAGGCTGCGAAGCGGACGACGAAGCTGTCGATGCCGATTGCCTCAGCCCGCAGCGGGCTGTCCCGCTGGGCGCGCAGCGCATAGCCGAAGGGCGCGTGAATGACGCGCCGGAGGAACAACGTCCCGCCCAGGCAAAGTGCGAGGGTGAGGTAGTAATAGGCCAGCTTCGGCGCCGCCCAGGCATCCGGCCAGACGCCGAGAATACCGTTATCGCCCCCCGTCACCTCCACCCACTGGAAGGCGGCCGACCAGGCGATCTGGGCGAAGGCGAGCGTCAGCATCGCCGCATAGACGCCCGAAAGGCGGACACAAAAGGCCCCGAAGACGAGCCCGGCCAGCCCCGCGGCGAAGGGCGCCAACGCCAGCGCCGGCAACATCGGCAAGGCCAGCCACTTCACGGCAAGCGCCGCGCCATAGGCGCCGAGGCCGAAATAGGCGGCGTGGCCGAAGCTCGCCATGCCGCCCGGCCCCATGATCAGATGCAGCGAAGCTGCAAAGAGGACCATGATCGCCATCTCCGTCAGCACGGAGAGCGCGTAATCGCCGGCAAAGGGCGGCAGGATCACAGCAAGGCCAAGGGCGGCAAGGCCGAGGCGGCGTAGGGCCAGCGGCGCCGGGCGGATCACCGGCTCGGCCGGGCCCGGCGCGATCAATCCGGCCGGGCGTCGCCCTAGCAGCCCGTAGGGACGGATCACCAGCACCACCGCCATCACCAGGAAGACCAGCACCAGGGTGATTTTCGGGAAGATCAGGATGCCAAAGGCGTGCAATTCCCCAATCAACAGGGCGGCCAGCGCGGCGCCGGCGAGGCTGCCGAGCCCACCCACCACGACCACCACGAAAGCTTCCGTGATAATCGAGAGATCCATGTGGAGATTGACACTCTCTCGCGGCAGTTGCAGGGCGCCGCCGAGCCCGGCAAGCAGGCTGCCGAGAAAGAAGATTGAGGTGAACAGCCAACGCTGATTGACGCCAAGCGCGCCAACCATGTCGCGATCGAGCGTCGCTGCTCGCACCAGCGTCCCCCAGCGCGTGCGATGGAACAGCAGCAGCAGCAGGCCGAGCACGACTGGCCCGACGGCGATCAGGAACAGCTCGTAGCGCGGAAAGCGCAGCCCGAGGATCTCCACGCTGCCGCGCAAGCCCGGTGCGCGGGGGCCAAGCAGATCCTGCGCCCCCCAGAGGGCAAGTGTCGCGTCCTGCACCACCAGGACGACGCCGAAGGTCGCCAGCAGTTGGAACAGCTCCGGTGCCCGGTAAATGCGGCGCAGCAGCAGCACCTCGACCGCAGCACCCAGCAGGCCGACGATCAATACGGCCGCCAACACCCCACCCCAGAAACCGAAATCGCCTCGCGGCAGCCGCGTGACCAGCGACCAGGCGATATAGGCGCCCAGCATGTAGAAGGAGCCGTGGGCGAAGTTGACGATCCGGCTGACGCCGAAGATCACCGTCAGCCCAGACGCCACAAGGAACAGCGAGGAGGCGCTGGCGAGACCGCTCAGCGCCTGGAGTGCGATATTCTCCAAGCCCTCAACCCTGCGGGCGCAGCGTCCGTACCACCTCATCCGAAGGTAGGTACTTGGCGCCTTCGGCATAGCGCCAGTCCACCATCGTGCCCTTGCCGCCCTTCAACGCGGTGCGCCCGACATAAGCGCCCATGGTCGATTGATGGTCGATCACGCGGTATTCCACCGGCCCGAACGGTGTCTCGAGGCCGAGGCCGCTCATCGCCGCGACCAGCTGCTCCGTCTCCAGCCCCGCTGTCCGCTTCAGCATCGCCGCCAGGGTCTGCACCGTCGCATAGCCGACGACGCTGCCAAGCCGCGGATAGTCGTTCCAGCGCTTCCGATAAGCGTCACGGAAGGCGACATGCGCGGGCGTATTGATCTGCTCCCACGGATAGCCGGTGACGATCCAGCCCTCCGGCGCCTCATCGCCTAGCGGATCGAGGTATTCCGGCTCGCCGGTCAGCAGAGAGACGACGCTGCGCTTTTCAAACAGGCCGCGCGTCGCGCCCTGACGGACGAAGTTGGTCAGG
>CAITYE010000258.1 GCA_903896535.1 uncultured Paracraurococcus sp. | reverse complement strand
GGGCCGACCTGACCCTTACTGCCGGGGAGATCGTTGCCCTTGTCGCGCCGTCCGGCACCGGCAAGTCGACCTTGTTACACCTTGCTGGCCTGCTCGAACGGCCCGATGCCGGAGAGGTTTTCGTCGAAGGCCGCCCGGCAGGCAGTCTCGGCGACGATGCGCGTACGGCGATCCGCCGCACCGCCATCGGCTTCGTTTATCAGTTCCATCATTTGCTACCGGAATTCACGGCCGCCGAGAATGTCCTGCTGCCGCAGATGGCCGCAGGCGCGACGCGTGCCGTCGCCCTGACCCGGGCCGCGGCGTTGTTGCAAAGCTTCGGCCTTGCGGGGCGGGAGAATCATCGTCCCGGCAAGCTTTCGGGTGGCGAGCAGCAGCGGGTGGCGATCGCTCGGGCTCTCGCCAATCAGCCGCGCATCCTGCTCGCGGATGAGCCGACCGGTAATCTCGATGTGGGGACGAGCGGCTTGGTCTTCGAGGAATTGCTGCGGGCGGTGCGGGGGCAGGGGGTGGCGGCTTTGATCGCCACCCATAATCCAGACCTCGCGGCCCGGATGGACCGCGTGGTGACCCTGCGCGATGGGCGGGTGGTGGCGGCCTAGAGCGCGATGCGTTGAGGCGGAATCGCCGAAGGCGCTGAATCGCGCGATCCAACAAAGGCTAGAGCGGGCTGCGTGAACGCATGTGAACGCAGCATGCTCTAATACCAGCGGTCAAATCCTTTGACTGCTGGTATGGGCTTTTGCTGATCCTCAATCGCCGGGAAAACCCTCGGCTCCCTTAGGCGCGCGGCGTTGCTCGCGGCGCCCGTTCGGGCGCTTGGCACAAGTCAAAGCTGCGTGCCGTTGAAATCGCACCCATCAAGCCCGTCAGCCCATGTTCACCATGATGGTCTTCTTGTGGGTGAAGTGTTCCAACATGGCCTCCAGCGAGGCTTCCTTGCCGAGGCCTGAGCTTTTCACACCGCCATAGCTGAGGTTGGCCTGCACCACGAGGTTCTGATTGATCTGGACCAGCCCGGCTTCGAGACGATGCGCCAGATCCAGCCCAACCTTCAGGTTGTTGGTCCATAGGCTGGCGGCGAGGCCGTATTCGCTGTCATTCGCTTCGGCCAGCACTGCCTCGGCATCGCTGAAGGGGGCGATGACGGTGACCGGCCCGAAGATCTCCTCGCGAACCAGACGGCTGTCGGAGGTCAAGCCGGTAAAGATCACCGGCTGGATGAACAGGCCTTTCCGCAGGGCCGGGTCTTCCGGCATGGCCGAACAGACATGCGCGGTCGCGCCGGGCGTGCGGGTGCCTTCCTCGATGAAGGCTTGCACCTTCCCTAACTGATCCTGGCTGACGATGGTCCCGATATCGGTCCGCTCATCCAGCGGATCGCCCATCACCATGGCGTCCACCGCCGTCTTCATCGCGGTGACGAAGCGGTCGAAGATCGGCTGTTCCACGTAAATACGGCTGGCCGCGGTGCAGCTTTGGCCCTGACGGGTGAAGCGCATAGAGGTAAGCGCACCGGCCACCGTCTTGTCGAAATCACAGTCGGCGAAGACGATCATCGGCGACTTGCCGCCGAGCTCCAGGGTTACCGGAATCAGCTTCTCGGCCGCCGCCCGGGCGATGATCCGCCCGGTTTCAACCGAGCCGGTAAACGTGACCTTGCGCACCAGCGGATGCGCCACGAGCGGGCCACCGCATTCCGGACCGAAGCCGGAGAGCATGTTGAATACGCCTGGTGGCAGCGCCCGATTCATGAGTTCGCAGATACGCAATACCGCGAGAGGCGCTTCCTCGGCCGATTTGACGACCACGCTGTTGCCCGCGACCAACGCTGGCGCGACCTTCAGCGCCATCAAGAGCATTGGCACGTTCCATGGAATAATGGCGCCGACCACGCCTAGTGGCTCGCGCACGGTGACCGAGAGGACATTGGGGGCGAAGGGCACGCTCTCGCCCTTCAACTCGCTGCCCAGGCCACCGAAGAATTCGAAGACATCAGCAACGACGCCGGCCTCGACCCGGCTTTCGGTTCGCAAGGCTTTGCCGGTCTCCAACGCGATCAGCCGCGCGAGCTCCTCCTGATGCTCCTTGAGCAGCGCGGCGCATTGATGCACCAGCGCGCCACGCTTGCGGGCCGGCAGCTTCGCCCAGGCCTTCTGGGCCTTGGCGGCGTCCTGGACGGCCACCTCGACATCCTTGGCATCGCCTTCAGCCACCTGGCCTACCTCGGCCCCGGTCGCCGGATTGACCACGGCGAAGGTTTTGCCGGATCGGGCCGATACATAGCCGCCGCCGATGAAATGATACCCCGAGAGCGCGCGGGCCAGCGCGAAGGGGTCAAGGGTCGGAGCAGCGGGGGTGGGGTGCGGCCGGTCGAGCATGCAATCCTCCGAGGAATGCCGTCTATTTGGCGCCAGCGCGCGGCTGCGGCAAGGTCGACTGGGGTGGATATGACCGTCCGATTGCGGCATGGGGTTCCCGAGCGCCCTTAGGGAGTGGATGATGCAAGAGCCGAGCGGCCCGCTGAAGGGTATCCGTGTCCTCGACCTCACGCGGGTGTTGGCGGGCCCGACCTGCACCCAGATGCTGGGAGATCTCGGGGCTGAGATCATCAAGATCGAGCGGCCGGAAGCCGGAGACGATACCCGCGGCTTCGCCCCCCCCTTCGTGCCGAATACGCGTGAGAGCGCCTATTTCGTCGGGGTGAACCGGAACAAGAAATCGGTGACGGTCGACTTGGCTAGCGCCGAGGGGCAGGCGCTGCTGCACAAGCTGCTTCCGAGCTGCGATATTCTCGCGGAGAATTTCAAGGTCGGTGCCCTGGCGAAATACGGCCTTGGCTACGACCAGTTGAAGGCGAAGCACCCGAAGCTGATCTACTGCTCGATCACCGGCTTCGGCCAGACTGGCCCCTACGCGCCGCGGCCCGGCTATGACGCGCTGATCCAGGCGATGGGCGGCGTCATGTCCTTGACCGGGGAGCCCAAGGGCTCGCCACAGAAAGTCGGCGTGCCGGTCGCGGATTTATTCGCTGGCCTTTATGGCTGCATCGGCATCCTCGCGGCGCTGAACCATGCGCGCGGCACAGGCCAGGGCCAGCACGTCGATATCGGAATGCTGGACACCCATGTCGCTTGGCTCGCCAATCAGGGCATGAACTATCTGGCGACCGGGGAGAACCCGCCGCGCCTGGGGAACCAGCACCCGAATATCAGCCCGTATCAGGAATTCCCGACCAAGGATGGCTACATCATCCTGGCGGTCGCCAACGACCCTACTTTCGAGCGCTTCTGCAAGGCCTTCGGCTGCGACCATCTGCTGACCGACCCGCGCTTCGCCAGTAACCCGCAGCGCGTTGCCAACCGCGATCTGGTAACAGAGACGCTGACACCGGTGATGCGCGCCAAGACGACCGCCGAATGGATCACTGCGCTGGAAACCCTCAAGATCGGCTGTGGCCCAATTAATACCCTACAGGAGGTTTTCGCCGATCCTCATGTCCAGGCGCGGAACATGGTGATCGAAATGGCGCATGCCTCCGGAGAGAAGGTCAAGGTCATCGCTAATCCTGTGAAACTCTCGGCCACGCCACCGGATTACCGTAGCGCGCCGCCCGTGCTGGGCGAGCATACCGACGCTGTCCTTGGTGGATTGCTGGGCCTTTCGGCGGCTGATATCGCCGGGCTGCGCGAGCGCAAAGTTATCTGATCCTGACGTCCGACGGGAGGAACGCCTTATGCCAAAAGCCTTCTTCATGGTCCGCGCCGTCATCGCCGACCCGGCTGACCGGCCGCGCTTCGACCATTGGTACCGAACCGAGCATTTGCCGGAGGCCCGTGCGGCCTTCGGCGCGAAGGCGGCCTGGCGCTGCTGGAGCCGCACCGACCCGCGAGAGCACCTCGCTTTCTACGAATTCGACAACGCCGCTGCTGCCGAGGCCGTGCCGGCCCTGCCGGCACTCAAGGACCTGATTGCCGAATTCGACCGGGTCTGGGGCGACCGCGTCACCCGCAGCCGCGAAATCTTGGTGACTGCCGACTGATCCAGCGCTCTCAGGCGGCTGGGACCATGCCCGTGAGATGCGCGATGTTCTTAAAGAAGATACGGAGATGCGCGAGCGGGCGCGCGCGCACCAGCTCTTTGTTCATGTAGGCGTCCCAGGTGAGTTGCTGGACATCGGCATCGCGGCAGATGCTGACGAAGCGCTCCCGCCGGTTATCATTCGCGTACCAGTAGCGCTGCATGATGCCGAGCATCCAAAAGACTGGGCCATGAAGGCGCATGAACTTTTGGCGCGCTTCGGCCAAGGCGCGTGGATCGGCGCTGGCAAGAGCGGCTTCGACCGCTTCGGCTGCTAGCTTACCGCCAAGCATCGCGTAATAGATGCCCTCTCCTGAAGCCGGTGCAACCACGCCGGCCGCATCGCCTGCCAGTAGCACGTCGCGGCCATTATCCCAGCGCTTCAATGGCTTTAGCGGGATTGGCGCGCCTTCTTGCCGCAGCGTTTCGCACCCCGTGAGGTCCAATCGCTGCCTCAGCTCAGCGACCGCGCCGCGCAGGGAGAAGCCTTTATGCATGGAGCCGGTGCCGATGCTCGTTGTTTTTCCATGCGGAAAGACCCAGGCGTAGAAATCCGGCGACAGCTTGCCGTCATAATGCACATCGCAGCGCGAACGATCCCAGCTGCTCTCGGAGGGGGAGCGGATGATCTCGTGATAGGCAAACACGAAAGGTACCCGCTCGGCACCCGGGACGCATTGCCGGCCGACGCGGGACAACGCCCCATCGGCACCGATGACCATGCGCGCCCGGAGCATCTTTGGTTCCGCGCTGCCTTGGCCGCGATAAACTATGACGGCGTTGCCTTGCGCATCGCGGTCGACCCTCTCGAAGGTTCCGGTGCGGCGTTCCGCGCCATTGGCCGCGGCGCGATGGCGCAGCCACTCGTCGAAGCCGTCACGATCGACCATGCCGACATAGCCATCGCCGATCGGCATATCCACCGCACGGCTGCTCGGCGACACAATGCGCGCGCCACCGACTTTTTCGCAGAGCAAGCCATCGGGGATGGCGAATTGCGAGATCAACCGCGGCGGAATGGCGCCACCGCAGGGCTTGATGCGTCCCATGCGGTCTAGCAGTACGACCTGCCGTCCGGCGCGAGCCAGTTCGGTCGCCGCGGTTGCGCCGGCCGGGCCGCCGCCCACCACCACCACATCAACGCTTTCCATGCCGCTCATGCGAGACCCTCCTGAGGTCGACTTTTGTGTGCCGGAGCTGGCCCTCGCTGGATGCCCATGGCCAGACGAGCGGCAAAAAGGAACAAGGCGCCTTCGACGCCGAAGACCACGGCATAGGCGGCCGCAGCCGATCCGGTCAGCCAGAGCGCGACATCGGCGGCGACGGCACCAGCCAGCCCGCCTAATCCGAAAGCAATCCCCTGCGCCGCGCCCCATAACCCGAGGCGCATGCCTTCCCGCCCAGGGCCACCTTCGCAGGCGAGTTGCATCATCATGGCGATAGCTGCTGCGGCGAAGACGCCGTTGGCCAAGCCGAGCGCGAACCAGCTTGTTGCCAGAGGCCAAGGCGGACCGAGGGTGGCCGCGACCACGAGGGCGGCGAAGGCAACCGCCGAGGCCAGGCAGCCCGACACGGCCCAGAAGCGGAGCGGCATGCCGGAGCGCGGCGCCAGCAGTGCAACCAGCACCATGCCAAGGAGAACACCCCCATGTTGCATGGAAGCGAGACGCGTCGATTCGCCCAGCGTTAAGCCAAAAACCGACCCAGCGAAGGGCTCCAGCACCAAGTCCTGCGCGCTGTAGGCGAGCATGGAGAGGAACACGAAGACCGTGAATTGCCGTGCCTCGGGTTCCTGCCAGACGGCACGAAGTGCGACCATGAAGCTCGCCTGCGGCGCAGCGGGCGCGGCGGCACGTGTGCCCTCAAGCCCCTGCACGGCGAGAATTGCCACAAGCAGCGCGACCGCGCAGGCCGTGCCGACAACGAGCAGGAGCCGTTCGGGCGAAAACGGGTCAAGCAGCCGGCCCACGATCGCCGTGGTGACGACAAAGCCGAAGACCATCATCACCCAGACCAAGGTTGCCGCCGGCGCACGACGCCCCGGCGCCACCCGGGCGGCCAGCAGCGCGAGCAGTGAGGTTCCTGCGGCGCCGACGCCGACGCCGATCATCAGGAAGGCGAGGATCGATAGAGCAAGCCCGACAGCGAAATTCTCTCCCATCAGGGCGACCGCTAACCCAGCCAGCGCACCGCCCGCGGCGAGAACCGCCATGCCACCGATGATCCAGGGGGTGCGTCGACCAACAGCATCGGAGCCATGACCGAAGCGGGGGCGGAGCGCCTGCACGGCGTAGTGGAGTGTCACCAGCAGGCCAGGCAAGCTGGCCGGAAGGGCGTATTCGACGACCATTACGCGGTTCAAGGTCGACGTCATCAGGACGACCACGGCCCCGAGCGCCGCCTGCACCAGCCCCAGGCGGAAGATGCCAAGCCACCCGAGCGGCAAGGGCTCCGCTGTCATGGCCGGAGTGCCACGGCGCAGGCCATCATGCCGGTCACGAACATCAGGACCCCCGTGCCATTATACCAGGGCGCTAGGCGTCGCGGATCGCGCAGCATATGCCGCATGGCGGCTCCTTGGCCGAGCAGCAGAAGGCAAACCACGCCCGCCGTAAGCCAGAAACCCCAGAGACCGAGCAACCCAATGACCACAACCTGCGGCACGGCCATGACCCAGGTTGCCAAGCGCGCCGCGCGCTCCGGGCCCAGCTGCACGGGAAGCGAGCGGATGCCGAAGCGTTCATCGCCAGCGATCGACTTGAAATCGTTCAAGGTCATGATGCCGTGTGCCGCCAGACCGAAACAAAGCGCCACGGCGATACTGCGCGCATCGGGCGCTGCATGGGCCAGGACTGTCGTGCCGGTGATCCAGGGCAGGGTCTCGTACGCGAGCCCGCAGGCAAGATTGCCCCACCAGCCATTCGCCTTCAGCCGAAAAGGTGGCGCTGAATAGGCCCAAGCCAGGGCGACCCCAAGCACGGTCGCCGCGAAGCCCCAGGGCCCAAGCGCGGCCCCCAGTAACAGTGAGAGAAAGGTCCAGAGCAGCGCAACATGCAGCCCCCAGCGGCCAGGCAAGCGACCGGAGGGAATGGGGCGCTGAGGCTCATTTATCGCATCGACGTGCCGGTCGAACCAGTCGTTCACCGCCTGCGACATGCCGCACACAACGGGTCCAGCAAGCAGCAGGCCCAGTAAGGCGATCGGCCAGGCTTCGGACAGCGCGGCACCCGATGCGACGACCCCGCACGCGAAGGCCCAAACCGGTGGGAACCAAGTGACCGGCTTTAGCACTTCCAACACCGCTGAGGGTGCCGGCCAACGTCCACTGAGGCGGAGCGGTGCGACTGGCTGCCCCGTCATTCAGTCAGGCTTCCTCGCCATTGCCGGCAAGATCGCCGAGGCCGTATCTGCGAAGCTTTACATACAGACTCTGCCGGCTCAGCCCCAGCATCTCGGCAGCCGCGGCACGATTGTCTGTCGTAAGTTCAAGGGCCGCCTCGATGCACAACCGTTCGATCAAATCAGTGGCCTCGCGTACGAGGTCCTTGAGCGGTACCCGACCGATCAACTGGGTCAGTTGCTCAACGCTGCGGCCGGTCCCTGTGACCTCACGGGTGGGCCCGGGCAACCGGGCGCCGACATCGCGAATGGCAAAGCCCAGGCGACCAGTAGCGCCTTCAGAGATCAACGCGGCGGAGACTTCGACATCCACCAACGCGCCAAATTCGCCTCGCAGGCGTGTGGCAAAGAGACGCACGCTGCCGTGCTGGCGCAGATTGCCTAAGAGAACATCGAGATCGATGCCCGGTCGGCCAAGCCAACGGTCTAGGGATTCGCCGAGCACTTGGTCGGCGCGGGCAATCTCCGCGAGATCCAGAAAGGTCGTGTTGGCCGCTTGGATCCGCCCAGCAGGATCGGTAACGACGAAGGCGTCGGGCGCCCGTTCGATCAGGTTGAGCAGCGGATTTCGTTTACCGGCATCGTGCACCTGCGCTTCGCCATCCAAGCGCACCAGGATCAGGCTGGCGGATTGTTGGCGAAACAGCGTTGCCGCGACCACGCAGGCTTTGCTTTCGCCGGCCAGAGTGAGTTCAGCCTGCTGCGTCCCGCCCTGGGTACGGACCTGCTGGAGCAGCCCCTCCAGTTGCGGCCGGTCGGTCGGTACGAATAGGTCGACAAGCGGACGTGTGCTGCGGCCGTCCGGGCGCGTGAGCAACTGGCTTGCGGCCGGATTGGCTTCGAGCACGCGATGGCTTGCCGCGTCGAGGATCATGATCGGCTCAGCCGCCGTCTTGAACAGCACCCGATAGCGGGCCTCGGCATCGCGCAGTTTGCCGTAGTCCCGTTCTAGCGATTGCTGGGCTTGCACGAGGCGCTGCTGCAGGCCGGACATGGCCCGCATATCCCGCCCCAGAAGGATAGTCTGATTGCCGTGGCCAACGCGGACAACCGTGCATAGCAGCGCGATGCTGGCGCCAGCATGCGATAGGAAGTTCAGTTGCCGCCAGCGGGGCTGCCCGGGCGAGCCATCCAGCATTTCCTGCAGTTTCGCATGGCCGTCTGCGCCGACGGCGTGCATCCAAGGCTTGCCGGTCCAGGCGGCCGGCGGGGGGAATTCCTCGGCGAGGTCGCCGCTTGGGTAGAGAACCTCGCGCACAATCGCATTTCGATCAATAACAACAATTATATCAGCGGCGGCATAAACAAGGCGTGCGGCGACCTCAGCGGTCAACCCTTCAAACCAGGTCGAAGATGATTGGAGCCCCAGCAAGGGTATCGGTGACCTTTCTTTAAGTACTGTCGAGATGCCCAGACTTGGGGCGGGTAGCAAAAAAACCTCGTACCAAACGGCCTACATCACGTCATTTGGGCGATTCATCTGGAAACTGCATCAGGCGGACACGGTCATTTGCACTGGCGACGGCCTGTGGGCCATCGGCGGCCGTCACGTCTGCGCCAATCTGGGTCGCGAAATCCGGCCGCTTGGTGAGCAGTGGCCCGCCCACCATGATGGTGAGGCCGCGATTCCGTGAAGCCCGGCGAACCGCTGAAACGGCCGCTGTCAACGGGGGCGCCATGTCATCGCAAGTGGCGGAGAAGCCCACCATGGCAAACCAATGCGTGGCGGCCAGGCGAGAGAGCGACTCGCCGGTCGCTTCCCTCTCGAGCCGAACTTCCCAGCCATCCTGGCGAAAGAATTCGGCCACGACCTCCATGCCAAATGAATGATCCTCGCCCGGCAGGCTGGCTAAGAGGACGCGATGCCTGGCGTCCCGCGTGGGTCGATCTACCTCAGCGCTTGGCGTCATGGCCCGCATCAGGCGTTGCAGGCTGATCACCCCTTCAGTCACCGCCAGGAAATCACATCGATCCTCCTCCCACATCCGGCCCAGCAGGCGGGAGGACGGGCCAAGCGC
>CAITYE010000257.1 GCA_903896535.1 uncultured Paracraurococcus sp. | reverse complement strand
GCTCGCCCCCGGCCAACCGGCGACCCAGCGGGCAATGCCGAGCATGGCCTCGATCCCCCAGCCCATCGGCCGCAGCGCCCAATCCTCCAGCCCGAACGGCAAAAGCGCCACCGCGAGCATCCCGGCCGGCATGATGAAGAACGAGGTCAGCGGCACGGCCAGCGCATTGGCCGCCACGCCATAAACCTGCAGCCGGCCGAAATGGTGCAGCCCATAGGGTGTGGTGGCGAGGCCCGCGAGCAGCGAGGTGGCGACCAGCCCGAAGCCCGCCAGGAATAGCCGGCGCCGCCAGCCCTGCGCCGTCGGCAGCTTCGGCCGCAGCCACTCCCAGCCAGCGATCAGCGCCAGCACGGCCGCGAAGCTCATCTGAAACGAGGGATGCAGCACCGCCATGGGCGCGATCAGCACCACCGCGCCAAAGGCAATGGCCCAGCCGCGCAGGCTGAAGGCGCGCCGGCCGACCAGCAGGCCGAGGGTGGCGAAGGCCGCCATCGCAAAGCTGCGCTGCATGGGCAGTTGCGCGCCGGTGAGCAACATATAGAGCCCACCCGCCGCCAACGCGCCAAGCGCCGCCGCCGGGCGTCCAGGCAGCCGCAGCGCCACCCATGGCAGCAAGGCGAACGCCCAACGCAGCAGGCCATAGGCGAGCCCCATGACGATCGCGATGTGCAGGCCCGAGACGCTGAGCAGATGCGCCAGGCCGGAATCGCGCATCGCCAGCAGCGCCGGGGGCGGAATCGCGCTCTGGCTGCCGGTCAGCAGGGCCGCGGCGATGGCGCCAGGGGCGCCGGGCAGCGCGGCATCGATGCGCGCCTCCAACCCGGCCCGCAGCGCCGGCAGCCGTGGCGGCGCCTCGCCCGGCGTCAGCGTCGCCCGGCCAAGCGCGAAGCCATTGCCGCCGAGGCCGGAGAACCAGGCGGCACGCTGGAAATCCCAGGCGCCCGGATAGGCCGGTGCGGCCGGCGGGCGCACCATGGCACGCAGCACGAGGCGATCGCCCGGCTGCGGCGCGGCCGGATCATCCGCCCGCAGCCGGACGCGCAGCAGGCGGGCGATCGGTGCCTCGCCATCCAGGCGGGCCTCGGCAAGGGTGACGCGCCGACCTTCCGGCAGCGCCTCAACCGCCGCGACGCGCCCTTCGATGATGCTGGCGCCGCGTGGTAGTTCGGGCATGGGCGGCTGCCGCCCCGCCTGCCAGGCGGCATCGGCGAAGCCGAGCCAGCCCGCGGCCAGGAGCCCAAGCGGCCAGCCGAGCATGGGCCACCGCCAACCGATGGCGCAGGCGAGCAGCAGGCCGAATGGCGCCGGCCAGACCCAGAGCCGGTTCGGCTCGGCCGGCAAGGCCGCATAGACCACCACGCCGGCCCCGAGTGCGACCGCGAGCCAGGGGGCAAAGCGGCCACGCTCGATCTCGGCGAGGCGGTAGAGCCAGGACACGGCCAGGGCGGGCCGGTCCGGCAGGGCGAGGCTGAGTGACACGATGCCGAGCGACCCTGCCGCGCCGGTCGGCGGCGACGCAAGGGAAAAGCCACGCCCCGCGACTTCAGGGGGCGAAGATGGTGAAAACCCAGGTGGCCAGCAGCACGAGATGTACGATGCCGGCGAGCAGCGTCGTCCGGCCCGTGCCGTAGGTGATGATCGCCACCCCGAAGCCCAGGGTCATCAGCACCGTATCCCCGGCGGAGATGCCCAGGGCGAGCGGGTAGTGCTGCCATTCACTGACCGCAGCGATGACCGGCACCGACAGGCCGATGGTCGCAACCGCACTGCCGAGCGAGAGATTGATGCTCGATTGCAGCCGATTGTCGGCGGCGGCCCGCAGCGCCGAGGCACACTCCGGCAAAAGCACGATGGCCGCGATGACGACACCGACCAAGGCGATCGGCGCACCGAGCGCGCCGATCCCAGCCCCGATCGCCGGCGCCAGCGCCTTGGCCAACAGCACGACCGAGACGAGCGCCGGGATCAGCAGACCGAGCGAGGCCAGGGCGAAGCGCGCGGTCGGCCGGATATGCTCGATTTCGGGCGCCGCGCCGACCGGCAGGAAGTAGTCCCGGTGCCAAGTGGTCTGGATAAAGAGGAAGGCGATCAGCAGGACCAGGCAGGCGACGGCCACGAAGCCGAGTTGCAGCGGGCTGTAGTAGGGACCCGGGGCCGAGACCACATGGTTCGGCAGCACCAGCACCAGCACAGCCATCGGGATCAGCACGGCGAGGAAGGCATTGGCGCCCTCCAGGCGGAACTCGACTTCCCTCTGGCGCAGCGCGGCCACGACGATGCATATCCCGGAGAGGCCGTGCACCACTATCATCACCACCGCGTGCACGGCATCGCGGAGAATGCCCGGGTTTGGCTCCCCAGTCAGCATCAGGGAGACGATCAGCCCGACCTCGATGATGGTGACGGCAAGCGCCAATACGATGGAGCCGAACGGCTCGCCCACCCGCAGCGCCACCACCTCCGCGTGGTGCACGGCGGCGACCACATTGCCGAGCAACACCAGGCCAACGACAATCGCCAGCGGCTCCAGCGCGATCTTGCCGATCAGCAGATAGGTCACGATCCCGAGTGCGGGCAGCAGGATGGTGTGCAGCGGGATACGATCAATCGGGGCACCGGCCATGTCCCTCCATAACCAGACAAAGCTGGATGCTCAACCGCGCCGCTGTCATGGCGCGCGCGATTTGCTAAACGCCCGTCCGCATGGCCCGCCAGGGGATCACCCAATGACTGTCCGTACCCGCTTCGCGCCCTCCCCGACCGGCTATCTGCATATCGGCGGGGCCCGCACGGCGCTGTTCAACTATCTTTTTGCCCGCCGCCATGGCGGGCAATACCTGCTGCGGATCGAGGATACCGACCGCCAGCGCAGCACCGCCGAGGCGGTGGCGCAGATCCAGGAGAGCCTGGACTGGCTGGGCCTT
>CAITYE010000256.1 GCA_903896535.1 uncultured Paracraurococcus sp. | reverse complement strand
CCCCACCATCGTCGTCACCGCCAACCAGCCCGGCGCCGATCCCGCGATCATGTCGAACTCCGTCACCGCCCCGCTGGAACGCCGGCTGGGCGCCATCGCGGGGGTGACGGAGATGACCTCGACCACCTCGCTCGGCGCGGCCTCCATCGTCATCCAGTTCGATCTGACCAAGCCGCTGAAGGAGGCGGCGCAGGATGTGCAGGCGGCGATCAATGCAGCGATGCAGGATCTGCCGGCCGGCCTGCCCAACCCACCCAGCTTCCGCCGCGCCAACCCCGCCGATGCGCCGGTGATGATCCTCTCGCTCCGCGCCGAGACGGTGACGCCGGGCGCGATCTACGACGCCGCCGACAGCATCGTCGCCCCGCGCATCGCCCAGGTGCCCGGCGTTTCCCAGGTGATCGTGGCGGGCGGCGAGCAGCCGGCGATCCGCATCGCGATCGACCCGGGCCTGGCGCGCGCCGCGGGCATCGGCCTCGAAGCCGTGCGGCAAGCGATCTCCCAGGCCAATATCAACCAGCCGACCGGGCTGATCGAGGGGCCGGCGCAGGCGGCGACCATCACGGTGAACGACAAGCTCCGCACGCCCGAGGAATTCGGCAGCGTCGTGGTCCGCCAGAAGGGCGGCGCCATCGTCCGGATCGACGCCATCGGCCGGGTCATGCTGGACCAGCGGGACCGCCGCCAGGGTGGTTCGGTGAATGGCCGCCCGGCCGCCTTCATGGTGGTGTTCAAGCAGGCCGATGCGAATGTGATCGAGGTGGTGGACAATGTCCTCGCGATGATCCCGAGCCTCGGCCGCTGGCTGCCGGGCGGGGTCGAGGTGGAGGTGCTGCGCGACCGCTCCACCACCATCCGCGCCAGCGTGGAGGAGGTGCAGGCCACGCTGCTGCTCTCCATCGGGCTGGTCATCGCGGTGACCGCGGTCTTCCTCCGCCGCCTCTCGGCCGTGGTGGCCACGGGGGCGGCGGTGCCGCTCTCCCTGCTCGGCACCTTCGCCGCGATGTGGCTGCTGGGCTATTCGCTGGATAATCTCTCCCTGATGGCGCTGACCATCTCGGTTGGCTTTGTCGTCGACGATGCCATCGTGATGATCGAGAACATGACCCGGCTGCGCGAACGCGGCCTGCCGCCGCTTCGCGCGGCGATCGAGGGCGCGCGGCAGATCGGCTTCACCGTCGTCTCCATGACCATCTCCCTGATCGCGGTCTTTATCCCGCTGCTGTTCATGGGCGGGCTGATCGGGCGGCTGTTCCGCGAATTCTCCGTGGTGCTGGCCATCGCGGTGGGCATCTCCGGCCTCGTCTCCCTGACCGTCACGCCGATGGTGGCGGCCCGGCTGGGCCAGGCGGAGGACCCGCCGCCCGGGCGCTTCGCGCGCGGGATGGACGCGGGATTGCGCTGGCTGACCGATGGCTACATGGCCTCGCTCGGCTTCGTGCTGCGCTTCCGCCGCATCGCCTTGGTTGCGACGCTCGGGCTGATCGGGCTGACGGTCTGGCTTTACACCATCGTGCCCAAGGAGTTCTTCCCGGACCAGGATACCGGGCTGATCATCGGGTCCACCCGCGCGCCGGCCGATATTTCCTATGCCGCGATGCTGGAAGCGCAGGCGAAGGTGGTGGCGCTGATCCAGGCCGATCCCGGGGTGGATAATGTGGCTTCCACCGTGGGCGGCGGCTTCGGCAATGCGGTGGTCAGCACGGGGCGGCTGTTCATCAGCCTGAAGCCGCTGGACGAACGCGGTGGCGTATCCGCCGAACGGATCGTGGCGCGGCTGCGCCGGCCGCTGGCGGCGATCCCCGGCATCCAGACCTTCATGCGCGCGGTGCCGGAGATCGGCATGGGCGGGCGGCCCGGCAATGCGCAGTTCCAGTTCGTGCTGCTCTCCCCCGATCTTGAACAGTTGGCGGAGTGGTCGGAGATCCTGGTCCGCAAGCTGCGGACCCTGCCGGGGATCGCCGATGTGAATTCCGACCAGCAGCGGGCGGGTCTCGTCTCCCGCCTCGTCATCGACCGCGACGCGGCGGCGCGGCTCGGGGTTTCGGTCCAGGCCATCGCCGGGGCGCTGAACAGCAGCTTCGCGCAGCGGCAAGTCTCCATCATCTACCGCCCGCGCAACCAGTACCGCGTGGTGCTGGAAATCGACCCAGACAAGCAGCAATCGCCGGAACAGGTGGATGATATCTGGCTGCCCGGCTCCGGCGGGGTGATGGTGCCGCTTTCCGCCGTGACGCGGCTGGAACGCGGCACGGCGCCGCTCTTCGTGACGCATCAGGGGCTGTATCCGGCCGCGACCATCACCTTCAACCTGGGCGAAGGCACCACGCTGGGGCAAGCGACGGCGATGGTGGAACAGGCGACCGCCGAGATCGGCCTGCCGGACGGGCTGCGGACCGAGTTCGCCGGCAACGCGAAGGCCTTCCAGAGCTTCGCCCGCGACCAGCCGCTGCTGATCCTGGCGGCGCTGATCACGATCTACATCGTGCTGGGCATCCTGTATGAGCATCTGCTGCACCCCATCACCATCCTGTCCACCCTGCCCACGGCGGGGATCGGCGCGCTGCTGGCGCTGCTGGCGACGGGGACGGCCTTCAGCGTGATCGCGCTGATCGGGGTGATCCTGCTGATGGGGATCGTGAAGAAGAACGCCATTATGATCGTCGACTTCGCCCTGCAGCATGAACGGGAAGAAGGGATCGGCGGGCGGGAGGCGGTGCTGGCCGCCTGCCGCGAACGCTTCCGCCCCATCCTGATGACGACGCTGGCCGCCGTGCTGGGGGCGCTGCCGCTGGTGCTGGGTAGCGGCGCGGGGTCGGAGCTGCGCTACCCGCTGGGGGTGACGCTGATCGGCGGGCTGCTGCTGGCGCAGATCGTCACGCTGTATACGACGCCGGTGGTGTATCTGGCGCTGGATTTCGGGACCAAGCGGCGGGGGGTGCTGCGGGCGGCGGCGGCGGAGTAGCTACATCGCCGCCGTCAGCGCCCGCACATCCGCGACATCCTCCAGTCCGTCCACCAGTGCCACCAGCGCCGCCGCATCGCCCAGCGGCACGGCGGAGGCCGCCCAGCACGCCCGGAACTTGGCCAACTGCGCCGCGCGGTCCAGCGGCCGCGCCGGGCTGGCCAGCATCGTTTCCACCCGATGCCGCAGCACGCGGCCATCGGTCAGCGTCACCGTCACTTCCTGCGGCACCAGGGCGTTGGGGTCGGGGTTCTCCACCCGCCGCACGCGCACCTTCTGCCCCAGCGCATAGGCCGCCGGGTCGGCCAGCGCGGTGCCGCGGAACTGGTCCATCCGCACCTCCCCTTCCAGCAGCAGCTTGGCCAGCACGAAGGGCAGGCAGAGCCGCGCATAGCTGGCGCCAGGCGCCGGCAGCGCCGGGCGGTTGACCAGCTGGTCGATCAGCGGCGGCACTTCCAGCAGGATGTCGGCGACATCCGCCGCCCCAAAGCCATGCGCGGCGCGCAGCGCCAGGATCGCGTCCACCCCGGCATGCGTCGCGCGGCCGGACGGGAACGGCTTGTGGCTCAACTCCTCCACCCGCCACCGATGGCCGAGCGCGGCCAGCACCGCCGTGCAATCCCAGGCGCCTTCGTACAGCGGCAGGTAGCCGAAGCGGCCTTCCAGCGGTGCGTCCAGCCCGGCAAAGCCCGCCGCCGCCAGGTCGCAGGACTGGATCGCCGCGCGCGCGTTGAAGCCGATCTGCAGGGGCAGCAGCGGCACGCCTTCGGTATGCGCCTGCATGGTGCCGCTGGCCTGGCCCAGTTGCAGGCCGAACGCCGCCAGCGTCCGCGCCGCATCATAGCCGCGCAGCCGCGCCAGCCCGGCGGCCGCGCCGAACCCGCCCGAGGTCGCCGGGCGGAAGAACCGCCAGCCCTGCCGCGCCGCAAGCCCGATGGCGCAGGCGACATCGACGCCGGCGACCACGGCGGTCAGCAGCGCCCGGCCATCGACACTGGCCTGGGTTTCGGCTTCCGCCAGCAGCACTGGCAGCAGCGTCGCCATGGCGTGGAGCACCGCGCCTTCATGCAGGCAGTCATATTCCTGGCCGTGGATCTGATAGCCATTCACCAGTGCCGCCGCGCCGGGGGAAAGCCGCACCCGCGTGCCCCAGACGCTGGCCGCCCCGGCATCGCCCCAGCCGCGCGCCAGCGGCAGCAGCGCCGCGGCTTCGGGCAGGGAGGAGCCGGCGATGCCCACCCCCAGCGTATCCAGGATGAAGACCTTGGCCCGGGCGATGGCGCTGGCGGGGATGGCTTCGAAGCGAAGCCCGGCGGCATGGGCGGCAAGGGCGTGCGCGGCATCAGTCATGCCAGCCAGGATGCCGCGCCGGGCGGCGCCGTGCTAGCGTATGGCATGCCCCGTATCCTCGCCCTCGCCGCCGCGCCGACCCATGGCTTCAGCAAGGCCCCGGCGGCGCGGCTCGATCTGGTGGCCGGGCTTGGTGTGGCCGGGGATGCGCATCAGGGGGCGACGGTGAAGCACCGCTCCCGCGTCGCCCGCGACCCCACCCAGCCCAATCTGCGGCAGGTGCATCTGCTGCACGCGGAGCTGCTGGCCGAGCTTGCCACGCGCGGCTTCGACGTGCCGCCGGGCGGGCTCGGTGAGAATATCCTGACCGAAGGGCTCGACCTGCTGGCTTTGCCGCGCGGCGCCCGGCTGCGGATCGGCGCGGTGGAGCTGGAAGTGACCGGGCTGCGCAACCCCTGCGCGCAGATCGAGGCCTATCGCCCCGGCCTGCTGGCGGCGGTGCTGGACCGCGCGCCGGATGGGGCGCTGATCCGCAAGACCGGGGTGATGGCGGTGGTGCTGCAGGGCGGCGCCATCGCGGTGGGCGATGCCATCACCGTCGCGCTGCCGGCGCAAGCGGAGCCGCTCGCGCCGGTTTAGAGCGCGATGCGTTGAGGCGGCATCGCCGAAGGCGCTGAATCGCGCGATCCAACACATGCTAGAGCGGGCTGCGTGAACGCATGTGAACGCAGCATGCTCTAGTGGTCCGATCCCGACGCTTGGTACCCAAGCGTCGGGTGAATCGGCCCACCAAATCAATGGCTAGTGGTGCATGCCAGACGGTACCATCCGTCTG
>CAITYE010000255.1 GCA_903896535.1 uncultured Paracraurococcus sp. | reverse complement strand
GAATTGGTCCGGCAGCGCGCGCCAGGGCGCCCGGCCGCCATCGCCGGCCTTGATCGTCACAGCCCGAAAAATGGCATCCATCCGGGCGCGGACATCGTCCGGCGGGCGGCCGCGGCGGGGCCGGCGGAAGGACATGCCGCAATCCATGCGGGCCAGAAAGCCGCCGAGGATGTTCCATTCCCCCTCCGTCAACGGCGCCCAGGGGCGGGGGGTGGTGTAGGGGGAGTTGGGGTCGAGGGGGAGGCGGTGGATGGGGAGAGCGGGGGGCATGGCGGGGCGTCCATAGAGCCCTGGTCCTATACAAGGTTTTTATTCTTATGTCGAGGGGAAGGCCCGGCAGGGGGCATCAGGGCGCGCCCGCCTCGGCCGGTCCCGGCCGCTATGCACTGCCGGTCCGGCCTGTTAAGCCGCCCCGGTCTGCGGCACGAAAAACGAGCTCTCACCCCCCATGAACATCAAGAAATCCTACCTGATTTTCGCGTTTTGCGCGGTCTCCGCCATCGCCCTGCTTTATGGCATCGACCCGCACGGCTTCGCCCGCAGGTTCCTTGGCATTGCCGAATTGCCGCGCGACGCGGCGCATATTCTACGGGCAATGACCGGGCTTTACCTGGCCCTTGGGTGCTTCTGGCTGTATGCCGCCTTCCGGCCGGCCTATCGGAACCCGGCCATTGTGACGACGGCGGTGTTCTCCGGTGGTCTGGGGCTGGGGCGCTTGCTCAGCTTCGCCCTGGATGGCTGGCCCTCGGCGCTTCTGGTGTTTTATACGGCGCTGGAATTGGGGCTGTTGCCGATCGCGCTTTGGGTGCTGCGCCGCCCGGATTGATGCCGGCGCCGCTGGGCGGCGGTGGTCCCGCGCGGGGCAACGCCGCCTGCCGCGCGCCGCACCTGCCTCTCCCCTGCCCCCGCCCCGCCGGACCCGCCCGATGCCCGACCTCTTCAGCCCCTTCACCCTGAAGGATGTCACGCTGCGCAACCGCATCGTGATGTCGCCCATGACCATGTACCGCTCGACCGAAGGCCGGGTGGATGATTACCACGTCATGCTGCTGGGCGCGCGCGCCGCGGGCGGCTTCGGGCTGGTCTTCCCGGAACAGATCGCCATCACCCCGGATGGCCGCACCGGCGTGCATTGCGCCGGGCTGTGGGATGATAGCCAGATCGAAGGGCTGGCCCGCGTCACCCGCATAATCCGGGAGATGGGCGGGGTGCCGGCCATCCAGCTTGGCCATACCGGGCGCAAAGGCAGTGAAAAGCTGCCGTGGGAAGGCAAGACGCAATTGCCGCCTGAACATCCGGACGGCTGGCCGGTGCGCGCGCCCTCCGCCCTGCCCTATGGCGGGCGCTACCCCTACCCGGTCCATGCCCTGACGGTGGCGGAAATCCACGATCTGCACCGCGCCTATGCCGCCGCCGCGCGGCGCGCCCATGCCGCCGGGTTCGAATGGCTGGAGATGCACTTCGCCCATGGCTATCTGGGCGCCAGCTTCTTCTCCCCGCTGGCGAACCAGCGGACGGATGACTATGGCGGGTCGCTGGACAAGCGCCTGCGCTTTCACCGCGAAGCGCTGGATGCTGTGCGCGCCGCCTGGCCGGAACGCCTGCCCTTGACCATGCGGCTGGGCAGCGATGACTTCCACCCGGACGGCGTGCAATTCGATGACGCCGTCTGGGCGGTGGCGGAGTTGCGGCGCCATGGGCTCGACCTGGCCGATCTCAGCCTGGGGATGAACACCGACGATGTGCGGGACCTGCCCTTCCGCGAGCAGGGTTTTATGGTCGAGCGCGCCGCCCGGGTGCGGCGGGCGGTTGGCATCCCCGTCGGCGTGTCCTGGAACCTCGCGGTTCCGCAGATTGCCAATGCGGCGATCGCCGAGGGGAAGATCGACCTGGTCTTCCTGGGCCGCGCCGCTTTGGCCAACCCGCACTGGCCCTTCTGGGCGGCGCGGGAGCTGGGGCACCCGGATCCCTTGGCGCTGCTGCCGGAGGACTGGACCTGGTGGCTGCGGAACCGCCCGGGGCCGGAAGGCGTGCTGGGCTGGCCGGCGGTGGGCGGTGCGCCTTAGAGCAGGCTGCGTTCGCATTCGCTCACGCAGCCTGCTCTAGGCTTTGTGTGGTCGCGGGATTCAGCGCCTTCGGCGATTCCGCCTCAACGCATCCCGCTTCAGCCGTAGCGGAAGGCGGCGTCGTCCAGGTCGATCACCGGGATCTGGTCCTTCTCGGTCCAGTAATCCTGGTTGTGCTGCCATTCTGCCTTGTCGCCGCGCTTGGGCAGCAAATGCATGCCGCGCATCAGATAGCCCGGGTTGAAGTTCTCCGGGTCGATCCAGGGCAGGATCGGCATGTTGTGATCCTCCGGCCGCAGCGCGACCTCCACCCGCTGGGCGCCCTTGGCCTGCATGTGCCGCAGCAGCTTGCAGACGAAATCGCCCACCAGATCGGCACGCAGCGTCCAGCTTGCGCGGAAATAGCCGAACACCCAGACCATGTTCGGCAGGCCGGTGAACATCATGCCGCGATAGGTCACGGTCTGATGGAAATCGAGCGGCTTGCCGTCCAGCGTGAAGGCGATGTCGCCCAGCACGTTCAGATGAAAGCCGGTCGCGGTCAGCACCAGGTCGGCGTCCAGGTGTTGCCCGGACTTCAGTTGAATGCCGGTCTCATCGAAGGTCTCGATCTCATCGGTCACGACCGAGGCGCGGCCATCGGCCACCGCCTTGAACAGGTCGGCATTGGGGATGAAGGCGATGCGCTGCCGCCAGGGCCGGTAGCTTGGGGAGAAATGCGTCTCGACATCGCAGTCGGGCCCGACATGGCTGCGCACGATCGCCAGCAATTCGTCGCGCACCTTCTCCGGCTCCTCGAAGGTGCGCCGGGTGAAGGCGGCCTGATCGTGCAGGATTTGCCGGCGAGAGACCTCGTGCACCCAGGCCTCATCGATGCCCAGCTTGCGGAGCTGCTCGGCGATCTCGATCGCGTTGCGCCCGGTGCGGAAATAGGTGGGGGAGCGCTGCAGCATCGTGACATGGGCGGCACGGCCGGCCATGGCCGGCACCACGGTGGCGGCGGTGGCGCCGGAGCCGATGACGACCACCCGCTGGCCGGCATAGTCCAGCCCCTCCGGCCAGGTCTGCGGGTGCACGATGCGGCCCTGGAAGCGGTCCATGCCCGGCCAGTCCGGCGTGTAGCCTTCCTCATGCCGGTAATAGCCCTGGCACATGTAAAGGAAGCGGCCGGTGAAGCGGCGCGTCGCCCCGGTCGCGGCATCGACCGCATCCAGGGTCCAGAGGTTCTCCGCGCTCGACCAGGCGGCGGTGCCGATGCGGTGGCGGTAGCGGATATGCGGGCCGAGCTCGTTCTCCTCGATCACCTCGCCCATGTATTTGCGGATTTCCTCGGCGGTCGCGATCGGCGTGCCGCGCCACGGCTTGAAGCGATAGCCGAAGGTGTGCAGGTCGCTGTCGGAGCGGATGCCCGGATATTTATGCGTCCACCAGGTGCCGCCGAAGGTCTCCTGCGCCTCCAGCACCACGAAGCGGGTGTCGGGCATTTGCGTCCGCAGGTGATAGGCGGCGCCGACGCCGGAGATGCCGGCGCCGACGATCAGCACGTCGAAATGCTCGGTCGTGACCGGCGCCGGGCGGTCGAGGATGGCGGTATCAGGCATCCGGACGATCCTTAATCATGAACTGGCGAGAGCGGGATGCGTTGCGGCGGCATCGCCGAAGGCGCTGAATCCCGCGACCCAACAAACGTCAGAGCAGGGTGCGAAAGCGAACGCATCCTGCTCTGAACCGCGCGCATTTTGGCTTCGCCGCCCCGCCTGTCCAGCGAATTTCAGGGCATCAGGACCCGCTCCAGCGGCAGGCCGCGGACGTCCATCTCATACTCCAGGTTCACCACCGGCGGGCGGCAATGGTGCCAGGTGATGCCGTGCTGCGCCGCGCCGCGCCGGACCAGCTCATCGCCGAGGAAGGGGTGGATATCGTGGATGGAATAGACCTGCGCGGCGGTGGCGCTGCCCCAGCCGCCGCCCAGCGCGGCCATCCGCCGCTCCATCTCGCCCAGCACGAACACCGCCTTGCGGCGCAACCCGGCCGGGGAGGTATCGCCGAAGGCGATGGTCTTCTCGGCGTAGCTGCCCTTGCCCTCGGTGCTCTCACCGCTGCCGGCGGTAAGGAAGCTGTGCGGCGCGCCGGCATCGGGCACGGTGAAGCTGAAGGCGTAAAAGCCCGGCTCGGCCGGCGGCGTCAGCTCCGGGCAGACATTGCTGCGGGCGACCGGGTTGGGCCCCTCGGCCAGGATGCCCCATTCGCCCAGCACCTTGGCATAGCCCAGGTTGAAGGCGCGGAACCCCTCCTCGGTGAACTGGCCGGGGGAGCGCAGCTCGCATTGGCAGAAGGCGGTGAGCGGCCGGCCGATGCCCTGCAGATAGGCGGCGATCCGGGCGAAGCCCTCGGCCATCGGCACCGGCGCGGCGAAGCGGACGCGTTCGAGCCGAAAGCCCGGCAGGGCGGCAACGCCGGCCGAGTATTGGAAAACGGCCGGGATATAGCGGTACCCGTCCTTGGCCCGATCGCTGGTTTCGTACATGGCTCGCTCCTCGGCTGTCGCGGGCTATGCTGCCATTCCCTGAGCCTGAAGGAACCCATGAAATGCCGGTCCGCCGCGCCATCCTCCACCGGGTCCCGATGGCCCATCCGGGCGATACCTCGGCGATCGAGGCGCTGTTCGCCGCCGGGGCGCTGCGGCCGGCGGAGATCGTCGCCATCCTCGGCAAGACCGAGGGCAATGGCTGCGTGAACGACTTCACCCGCGCCTATGCCGTCCAGGCGCTGAGCCTGATGCTGGGGCGGCACCTGCACGAGGCGCCGGAGGCGGTCGCCGCCCGGATCGCCATGGTGATGTCAGGCGGCACCGAGGGCGGGCTTTCGCCACATTTCCTCATCCTCGCGGTGGGCGAGGCGGCGGCGGCGGCGCCTGGCGGGGCCCTGGCGATCGGCACCGCCTTCACCGGGGAATTCGCGCCAGAGGAGATCGGCCGGCCCGCCCAGGTCTCGGCGACCGCGGCCGCCGTCCGGGCCGCCATGGCCAGCGCCGGCATCACGGACCCGGCCGACATCCACTACGTGCAGGTGAAGTGCCCGCTGCTGACCAGCGAACGCATCGGCGCCGCGCGGGCGCGCGGGCAGAGCGTGGCGACCGAGGACACCTATCATTCCATGGGCCTGTCGCGCGGCGCGTCCGCGCTGGGCGTCGCGCTGGCCTTGGGGGAGGTGGCGGCGGTGCCGCCGGCGGCCATCGGCACCGACTGGTCTTTGTTCTCCGGCCGCGCCAGCGCCTCTGCCGGGGTGGAGCTGACGCGGAACGAGGTGATCGTGCTGGGCAATAGCCCGGCCTGGGGCGGCGCGCTGCGGATCGCGCATGCGGTGATGCAGGATGCGATCGACCTGCCGGCCGTCCTCAGCGCCTTCCGGGCGGCGGGGCTGGAGACGGGGATGGGCCAGCTGGATGCGGCGGGGCGGGACCGGCTGGTCGCCGTTCTGGCGAAGGCGGAGCCCGCCGCAACCGGCCGTATCCGCGGCCAGCGGCATATCATGTGGGATGACAGCGACATCAACGCGACGCGCCATGCCCGCGCCCTGGTCGGCGGCGTGATCGCCGCCGCCGCCGGGCGGACCGACCTGTTCGTCAGCGGCGGGGCGGAACACCAGGGCCCCGATGGCGGCGGACCGGTCGCGGCCATCGTCCGGCAGGGGTGAAGGGCGCTACTCCCCACCCAACGCAAAGGCCAGCAGCCGGTCAGCGGCGATCAGCGCGGTCGTCAGGTCCGGCCGGGCCACGACCCGCAGCGCCGGGTCCCCGGGATGCGGCAGCTTCGCCATCCCGCCGGGTCGGACCATGAAGGCCGCATCCCAGGCGTAGCTCGCGCCGGGCAGGATGCGATGCAGGGCGCCGGTGCCGGCCGGCAAGGCCGCCACCAGGTCGGCGCAGCGGTCCGGCGTATTGGCCGGGTCCGCCCCGCCATGCAGCAGCAGCATCTGGCTGGTGGGCAGGCTGGGCGTGGCGCCCCGCGCCTCCGCCGCCAAGGCGGCATCGCAGCCCGGGTAGAGCAAGGCAAGCCGGCCAATCGGCGCCCCGGCGGCCCAGGCGGCCAGCGCCGTCCGCGCGCCGGCACCCAGCCCGACCAGCAGCGGCCGCCCCGCCTCCAGCCGCGCATCCGCGGCGATGGTCCGCAAGGCCGCCGCAAGGGGCTGCGGCACCTGCGCCCGATGTTCAAGACCTGGGAAGAGTTCGACGATGGCCCAGCCATTCTCCAGCAGGCGTTCGCCGTAAAGGGCCGTGCGCCCGCCAGAGCCATCGACATCCGGCACGAAGATCACCACCGGCAGCGGCCCGCTGCGGCCGACCGGCAGGGTGAGGAGGCCGAGCAACGGCGCCCCCGCGGCCTGCCCCAGGAAGGCTTCGGTGGTCGCGGGGATGCGCCGCTCCACCTCAAAGGCCTGGGCATGACGGGGCGGCCCGGCGAGGGGCACCAGAAGGCCGAGCAGCGCGACCAGGGACGCCCGCAGCAAAACTGCCATATTGTCCCCCTTATACACTCACATTTTGAAGCAGCCGCGCGGGTGGCGCAATCTGCGGATGCGCATTGTTCTGTGACAGTTTCAAAAATATCCCCCCCCGATTGACCTGCCGTGCCGCCCGCCCGAGAAGACGGGATGACCTTCCGCCTCGGCATGCTCACCCCCTCCTCCAACACGGTGCTGGAGCCGCTGACGGCGGCCATGCTGGCCGAGACGCCGGCGATCACCGCGCATTTCGCCCGGCTCCGCGTGGTCGCGATCGATCTCGGCGATGCCAGCCGGGCGCAGTTCGACCCCGCGCCGATGGTCGCCGCCGCCCGCCTGCTGGCCGATGCCGAGGTCCACAGCATCGTCTGGAACGGCACCAGCGGCGCCTGGCTCGGCATCGCGCAGGACCGCGCCATCTGCGCGGCGATCACGGCGGCGACCGGCATCCCCGCGACCACGACCACCCTTGCGCTGCTCGATGCCCTGGCCCTGCTACGGGTGCGCCGCCTGGCCCTCGTCACGCCCTATCTGGCCGAGGTGCAGGCGGCGATCATGTCGCAATTCGCCGAATTGGGCTTCGACTGCGTGGCCGAAGGGCACCTGGAAGACCCCGGCAATTACAGCTTCGCCGCGCATGACGAAGCGCGGATCGCCGCCATGGTCCGCGCGGTGGTCCCGGCCGGGCCGCAGGCCATCGCCATCCATTGCACGAATTTCCGGGGCGGCCGGCCGGCCGCGGCGCTGGAGGCGGAATGCGGCGTGCCGGTGCTCGATAGCGTTGCGATTTCGCTCTGGGGCGGGCTGCGCGCCGCCGGCGCCGATCCAGGGGCGCTCCGCCGCTGGGGACGGATCTTCGAGGTGGGGCGTCCCTGACCCGCGCCAGAGCAGGCTGCGTTGCGATGGATCACAGCGTGATCCATCAGACCGGAGGCTGCTCTGGAGCGGGATGCGTTGAGGCGGAATCGCCGAAGGCGCTGAATCCCGCGACTGAACAAATGTTAGAGCAGGGTGCGTGAGCGAATGCGAACGCAGCATGCTCTAGCGCGGAATGCGTTGAGGCGGAATCGCCGAAGGCGCTGAATCCCGCGACTGAACAAATGTTAGAGCAGGGTGCGTGAGCGAATGCGAACGCAGCGTGCTCTAGCGCGCGATGCGTTGAGGCGGAATCGCCGAAGGCGCTGAATCGCGCGATCCAATACATGCTAGAGCGGGCTGCGTGAACGTATGTGAACGCAGCATGCTCTAGGGGCTTGGCGAGGGCCATTATGTTATAATATAACTTCGAGTGATGCCGCGCCGCCCACGCCCCCTCCCCTGGCTTTTCCTGGCCTTCGCCGCCCCAGCGGCTGCCCAGGGGGTGGACCAAGCGGTGAACCAAGGGCTCGAGGCCGAGCTGCCGGCGATTGTCGTCGAGGCCGCCCGCGCCGCGACGCCGCGCGAAAGCGTCCCCGCCGCGCTTGGCGTGCGCGAAACCCAGATCGACCGCGCCACGATCGAGCAATTGCCGGGCGGCGCGAACGGCAATCTGAACGATGTGCTGATCCAGACCCCCGGCGTGGTGCAGGACGCCTTCGGCGAAATCCACATCCGGGGCGAGCACCGTAACCTGCAATACCGCCTGAACGGCGTCGCCTTGCCGGAAGCCATCGGCGGCTTCGGCCAGGTCTTCCAGCCGCGCGCCTTCGCAAGTGTCTCCCTGCTGACCGGCGCGCTGCCGGCGCAATACGGCTTTCGCACCAATGCGGTGATCGAGTTGCAGACCCGCACCGGCAGCGCCAGCCCGGGCGGCGATGCCGGCATCTATGGCGGCGCGCGCGGCATGGTGCAGCCGCATTTGACCTATGGGGACAGCCTGGGCGGCTGGGATGTCTTTGCCACCGGCACCTGGCTGCAAAGCAATATGGGGATCAACAACCCCACCGCGTCCTGGAAGGCGATCCACGACCAGACCGACCAGACCTACGGCCTGGGCTACGCCGCCCGGCAGTTGGACGACACCACGCGGCTATCGCTGATTGCCGGCACCGCCATCAGCCGGTTCCAGATCCCCAACCAGCCCGGCCTGCCGTCCCAATATACCGCCTTCGGCGTCAGCGACTTCAACAGCGCCCAGCTCGATGCCCGGCAATGGGAGCGCAGCTGGTACGGCGTCGCCGCGGTGACCAAGCAACTGGCGCCGGAGGCGGAAATCCAGGTCAGCACCTGGACCCGCTATTCCTCCATTTCCTACACCCCGAGCACGGTGGGCGAGGTGGTGCTGAACGGCGCCGCGACGTCGGCCTTTCGGGCGGGCATGGCGGCGGGCACGCAGAACGACCTGACCTGGCGCGCGGCGCCCGACCATACGCTGCGCGCCGGCTTCCAGGCGGGCGGGGAGCGGGCGAGTTTCGCCAACAGCACCTATGTCCTGCCGGTGGTGGCGGGCGTTGCGGTCGATGACCCCTTCGCCGTGCTCAATGCCGGCGGCCGGACGGGCTGGCTTTATGGCGGCTATGTGCAGGATGAATGGCGCGCGGGGGAGCGGCTGACGGTCAATGCCGGGCTGCGCTGGGACCAGATGGTGCAATATGTCACCGCCGGGCAGCTCTCGCCCCGGCTCAACCTCGTCTGGCGGGCGAGCGAGACGACGACGCTGTTCGGCGGCTATGCCCGCACCTTCAGCCCGCCGCAGTTCATGCTGGTGCAGACCCCGGCGCTGGTCGCCTACCAGAACACCACCAACGCGCCCAATAGCCTGGTAAACAGCCCGGCGCTGCCCGAACGCGCGAACCGCTACGATATCGGCATCTCACAACGGCTGTTCGAGACGCTGACGCTGGGCGCCACCGGCTATTACAAGCAGGTCCAGGACCTGCTGGATTTCGGCCAATTCGGCAATGCGGTGATCTTCACCCCGTTCAACTACGGCCGCGGTCAGGTCTATGGCGTGGAGTTCAGCGCGAATTGGCGGAGCGATCGCTGGACGCTGTACGGCAACCTCGCCATCAGCCGGTCCCAGGCGCGCAACATCGTCAGCGCGCAGTACAATTTCGACCCCGCCGAGCTGGCCTATGCCGCCAGCAAATACATCCGGACCGATCACGACCAGATGTACACCTCCTCGGCCGGCGCCATCTGGCAGGCCTGGGAGGGGGGGAAGCTGTCGGCCACGATGCTTTATGGCAATGGGCTGCGGGCGGGCTTCGCCAATACCGACAAGCTGGCGCCCTATGCGACCGGCAATCTGGGCTTCACCCAGGAATTCGAGCTGGCCGGCACCGGACGCTGGCTGGCGCGCGCCGACCTGATCAACGTGACCGATACCAAATACCTGCTGCGCGACGGCACCAGCATCGGCGCCGGCGCCCCGGCCTGGGGCTGGCGGCGGGGCCTGTTTGCCGGGCTGAGCAAGAGTTTCTGAGGCGAACCGGTCATACCCCCGGGCAAGTTCTTTGACCGGGGGTATGCGCTTTTTCTGGCCCGCAAGCGCCGGGCGGACCCCCCCGGTTTCCTGAGAGGCGCGCGGCACGAGTCATTGCCTCCTGCCGCGGGGATCACTCCGCCCGGATATTGGCCGCAGCCGCCAGCGCCCGTTGCGCCGCCACCTCGCGCGCCGTCTGCGCCGCCAGCGCCGCCGGCGT
>CAITYE010000254.1 GCA_903896535.1 uncultured Paracraurococcus sp. | reverse complement strand
TGGGTGATCATCGGCCGGAAGCGTTCCGGCGCCGCGGCCAGATGCGCCAGCACCCGGTCCCAGCTGCCGCGTTCCGCCCCGTGCGTGGCGCGCAGCTGGTGGCGCATGCGCACGAAATCGGTCAGCGGCAGGGTCAGCGGTGCGGCATGGATGCCGGCGGCGACCAGCACCCCGCCCTTCTTCAGTACGCCAAAACCTTCATTGATCGAAGCCGGCACGCCGGTCGCCTCGATCACCACATCGATCTTCTGCCCGGCCAGCGCCGCGGCCAGCGGGGTCTCCGCGACATCGACCAGGTCGGCGAAGCCCAGCGCGTGCAGCACGGCAAAGCGCGGCGCATCCGCGCGCCCGGCCACGATCACCCGAGCCGCCCCGGCCAGCCGGGCGAAGATCGCGATCGCCTGGCCGATGGTCCCCGGGCCCAGCACCAGCACGGTATCGCCCAGCGCCACCTCCGCCGTCAGCACCGCCTGCAGGCCGACGCCCAGCGGTTCGGTCAGCGCCGCCAACTCATCATCCACCGCCGCTGGCACCCGCACGCAGCACCGCGCGGGCACCCGCACCTCCGCCTGGAAGCCGCCATCGCGGGTCAGGCCGATGCCCTGGCGGTTGGTGCAGTTGCGGCTGTTCTCGGCGCGGCAGGCGGCGCAGGCGCCACAGGCGACGAAGGGGATCACGGTCACCCGCTCCCCCTCCTCGAAGCCGGACCCGATGCCGTTGCGGGTGATGGTGCCGGCGAATTCATGCCCCATGGTCAGCGGCAGATGCGGCACCATGAAGCTGTAGCCCTCCGTCCACTCATAGGCATGGACGTCTGAGCCGCAGATGCCGACCGCGGCGACGCTGACCACCACCTCCCCCGGCCCAGGCGGGGGGGGCGGCGGCAGGTCGGCGAATTCCAGGCCGAAGGCAGCCTGGGTCTTGCGGAGCGCGCGCATCAGAAGGGCTCCGGATAATGGCCGGCGTAGAAGCTGATGGGCGGCTTCGCGTCGGGGTCGGTCAGCATGTCGATCAGCACCGGCGCGGGGCTTTCCATGGCGGCCCGCAGCGTCGCGCCGATCGCTGCGCTGTCGGCAAGACGCACCCCCTCCACCCCGCAGGCGCGGGCGATGGCGGCGTGATCGACGCTTGCGAAGAACACGGCCTTGGTATGCTCGCCGAACTTCACCTCCTCGGCGTGCTTCTGGTAGCCGAGAATGCCGTTGTTCAGCACGATGGTGGTGACCGGCAGCGCCATCCGCCGCAGCGTCTCCAGCTCTGCCCAGCTATGCCCGAAGCCGCCATCGCCGCACAGGCAGACGACGCGCGCATCAGGCGCGGCGATCTGCGCGCCGATCGCCATGGGCAGCCCCCAACCCAGGCCGGCGATGCCGCGCGGGGTCAGGAAGCGCTGCCCGGGGCGGCGCGCCGTCAGGTAATTCGCCACCCAGATGGAGGAATAGGAGGCATCGGCGACGACGATATCCTCGGGCCGCAGCAGCGCATCCAGCTCGGCCATCAGCCGTTCCGGTCGCGGCAGCGGGGCGTCGCGCCGGATGATGTCGGCAATCGTCCGGCGCCAGCCGGCGATGGCGGCGCCGATCTCGGCCTCGATCGCCGGGCGGGCGGCGGCCCGCCCGCCCAGATCGCCCGCGGTCATCGCCTCAAGCAGCGCGGCGAGCGTCAGTTTGGCATCGCCGACCAGGCGCATCGCTTCGTAATTCCGCCCGACCTCCAGCGGATCAGCATCCAGATGGATGAAGCGCGTCCCGGGGCCGAACAGCTTCCAGCTATCGGTGCCATTTTGGTTGGTCCGCGTGCCGATCAGCAGCACCAGGTCGGCGCGATCGACCATCGGCCGCAGCGCGGCAGTGCGCGCCCCCTGCCCCATGACATAGCCGATGACCCCGAGCGTCAGCGGATGCGTCTCATCAGCCGCGCCCTTGCCCATCACCGTCGTCGCGACCGGCAGATGCGCCCGCTGCTGCAGGGCGGCGAGTTCCGCCGCGGCGCCCGAGAGATGGATGCCGCCACCGGCGATGATCAGCGGGTTGCGCGCCTCGGCCAGCGCCCGGGCGGCGACAGCGATGGCCGCCGGGTCCGCCAGGGTACGATCAAGCGGCACCTGCCCCAGCGAGAGCTGGCGCGGCCGCAGCAGGGAGGAGGCCGGCGCCGCGCTTTCCGTCAGCAGGTCCGCCGGCACCAGCAGCACGGCCGGGCCAGGCCGGCCGGAGGCCGCGGCGGTGAAGGCCATATCGACGAAATCATCCAGCCGATCCGCGCGTTCCAGCCGCCGCACCCATTTGGCGACGGGGGCGAACAGATTGAGGTGATCGAGGTCCTGGAAGGCGTTGCGGTCCATCGCGTCGCGGGTCACTTCCTGGACCAGGGCGACGATCGGCACGCTGGCCTTCAATGCCTCGGCCAAGGGGGCGATGAGGAGCGTCGCGGCCGGGCCATTCTGCGCGGTGACCACGCCGACCTTGCGGGAGATGCGGGCATAGCCATCGGCCATGGCGCCGCCGGCATTCTCCTGCCGATAGACCTTCTGGTCGATGCCGACATGCGGGCAGGCGAGATGGAAGGCCGATGGCAGGCTCTGCCCGAAGGTGAGCGTCACGCCATGCCGGCGGAAGGCTTCGGCAAGACGAAGGGCAACGGTCGCATTGCTGCCCTGGGCGGTATCCGGCATGACGTTTCCCCGTGCGTGTGGCGGCCAGGGTAGCATCGCACCGGCCGCACGCCAGACGGCGCGGCGCGGCCCTGCTGGCGGGCCGGTCGGGCCGGGCTATCCTGCGCGGCATGCCGCCCCGCCGCCCGGATTTCCTCGCCCCCCTCGCCCTCGCGCTGATCCTGGCGCTCAGCGTCGCGGGCTATCTGCTATTCCCGTCCGCGCTGCGCTTCGCGCATCATCACGCCTGCATCGCCAGCGGCCGCAGCACGGATTGCTGAGGCGGCGGGGTCAGGCGACGCCGGCGGTGAGCAGCGCGTGCATATGCAGCACGCCGACCGGCCAGCGGCCATCCTGCACGACAAGGACGGAAATGCGCCGGGCGTTCATCTCGGCCAGTGCGGCGCTGGCGAGGACATCGGGGCGGATGCCGCGCGGATTGGCCGTCATCACCTCCCGCACCGGGCGAACCATGAGGTCCGGGCCCATGTGCCGGCGCAGATCGCCATCGGTGACGATGCCGGCGACCTCACCCTGGGCATCAACCACCACGGCGCAGCCCAGGCTGCCTTGCGTCATCACCAGGATGACGCTGGCCATGTCGGCCTCTGCCCGCACCAGGGGCAGGTCGGCGCCCTTGGCCATCAGGTCGCCCACCGTCGCCAATTGCGCGCCGAGTTTGCCGCCCGGATGGAATTGCTGGAAATCAGCCGGCGAAAAGCCGCGGCGATCCAGCAGCGCCATGGCGATGGCATCGCCCAGCGCCATCTGGATCAGCGTCGAGCTGGTCGGCGCCAATTGCAGCGGACAGGCCTCGGCGACGCGCGGCAGGATCAGCGCGATATCGGCGGCCTGGCCCAGCGCGCTGTCGGCGCCGGCGGTCAGGCCGATCAGCGGCACCCGATAGCGGCGCGAATAGTTGATGATGTCCCGCAGCTCGCCCGTCTCCCCCGACCAGGACAGGGCGAGGATCACGTCCTTCGCGGTAACCATGCCGAGATCGCCGTGGCTTGCCTCAGCCGGGTGGAGATAGAGCGAGGGCGTGCCGGTCGAAGCCATGGTCGCGGCGATCTTGCGGGCGATATGGCCGGACTTGCCCATGCCGGTGACGATGATCCGTCCCTCGGCGCGGAAGATCGCCTCCACCGCCTGCTCAAAGGCCGTCCCCAGCGGACCTTCAAGGGCGGCGCGCAGCTCCGCCAGACCCGCCGCCTCGATCTCCAGCGTCCGCAGCGCGGCATCGCGGCTCATGCCGCCGGGCCCGCCAGCAGCCGCCGCGCCTTGTCCAGATCAGACAGCGTATCAACCCCGAGCGGCACATCATCGACCACCATGGCGTCGATCCGCATGCCCGCTTCCAGCGCCCGCAGCTGTTCCAGCTTCTCCCGCTGCTCCAGCGCCGAGGGCGGCAGTGCGACGAAGCGGGAGAGTGCGTCCCGCCGCCAGGCATAAAGGCCGATATGGTGCCAGAGCGGCCCCTCCCCCCAGGGCGCAGTGGCGCGCGTGAAATAGAGGCAGCGGAAGCGCCCCGGGGCGATCTCGCTGCCGATCATCTTGACCACCTGGCTGGCGGTCCGATCGGCGTCTTCCTTAATCTCTGCCACCAGCGTCGCCAGCGCGACGGCGGGATCGACCATCGGCGCGAGCGAGGCGCGGATCGCCCGCGGGGCGATGCTCGGCAGGTCACCCTGGACATTGACGATGACATCGTGCCGGCCTTCAGGGTCGAGCCGCGCCAACGCCTCGGCGATGCGGTCGGAGCCGGATTGGTGGTGGTCCCCCGTCATCACTGCCCGCCCGCCCGCGGCCTGCACCGCCTCGGCGATGGCCGGCGTATCGGTGGCGACGACGACGGCGCCGATATCGGCCTCCTCGGCCCGGCGCAGCACATGGACGATCATCGGCAGGCCGTGAATATCGGCCAGCGCCTTGGCCGGCAGGCGGGTGGAGGCCAGGCGCGCGGGGATCAGGACGATCGGGTTCATGTCGCCTTGGCCAGCCGGTCGAAGGCCATCAGCCGCGCGACCAGCGCCTCCATCTCCCGCAGCGGGACCATGTTCGGTCCGTCGGATGGCGCCTTGTCGGGGTCGGGATGGGTTTCAATGAAGACGCCGGCGACGCCGATCGCCACCGCCGCGCGGGCCAGCACGGGCACGAATTCCCGCTGCCCGCCGGAAGCGCCGCCCAGGCCGCCTGGCTGCTGCACCGAATGGGTCGCATCGAAGATCACCGGCGCGCCCATCGCCGCCATGATCGGCAAGGCGCGCATATCCGTGACCAGCGTGTTGTAGCCGAAGCTGACGCCGCGTTCGGTGGCGAGCACCCTTGTATTGCCGCTGCCGGTCACCTTGGCGATGACATGGGCCATGTCCCACGGCGCCAGGAACTGGCCCTTCTTCACGTTCACCACGCGCCCGGTAGCGGCGGCAGCGATCAGCAGGTCGGTCTGGCGGCAGAGGAAGGCCGGGATCTGCAGGATATCGACCGCTTCGGCCAGCGCCGCGCATTGCCCGGCTTCGTGCACATCAGTCAGCACCGGCAGGCCCAGGCTGTCCCGGATTTCCGCGAAAACCGCGAGCGAGGCCGCCAGCCCCGCCCCGCGCTGGCCGCCGAGGCTGGTGCGGTTCGCCTTGTCGAAGGAGGTCTTGTAGACGAGACCGATCCCAAGCCGACCGGCGATCTCCTTGAGCGCGGCGGCGGTCTCCAGCGCATGCGCGCGGCTTTCGAGCTGGCAGGGGCCGGCGATCAGCGTCATCGGCAGGGCGTTGCCGATGCTGAGCGCGCCGAGGCGGACCACCGCATCGGGCGGAGGGGTCGTTGTCATGCCCGCTTCATAGCAGCAGCCGGGCAGTCAATCCTACCCGTGGCGCGACAAGGGCGCCTTGGTGCTGCCGCAAGCGCCGGGCATGGTCTGCCCATGTCGCTGCCTGCCCGTTGCTCGCTGGCGCTGCTGGCCGGCGCGCTCGCCCTGCTGTTCTTCTTCCGCGGTCAGGTCGCCGACGGCTTCGTGCTGCTGTTTGGTGACCGGCATGATGGGGTGATCGCCCTGGCGATCATGGAGCATTGGGCGAATGTGTTCCGTGGCCTCGCGCCCTGGGATCGCACCGCCTATTTCCATCCGGCGCCCGGCACGCTCGGCTATAATGACGGCTACTTGCTGTTCGGCCTGCTCTATGCGCCGCTGCGCGGCCTCGGCCTCGATCCCTTCCTGGCCGGGGAGGTGGTGAACCTGCTGCTCCGGGCGCTCGGCTTCGCCGGCATGCTGGTGCTGCTGGGCCGGGTGCTGCGGCTGCCCTTCGGCGCGGCGCTGCTCGGCGCGGTGCTGTTCACCATCAGCAATGGCCTCTTCATCCGCGCGAGCCATGCGCAGCTTTTCGTCCTCGGCGCGATCCCCTGGCTGGGGGTCCTCGGCGGGCAGGCGCTGGCGGCGCTGCAGGCCGGGCGGCGCGCCGCGCTGTTCGGCTGGGGGGCGGGCTTTGTCCTGTGGTTCGCGCTGTGTCTGATGACCGGCTTTTACATGGCCTATTTCGCGGCGCTGCTGGGGACGGCCTGGCTGGGCTGCTGGGTCCTGCTGGCGCCGGCTGGGGCCGCGCGCGGGCTGGCGCGGGCCGGGCGCGGCGCGGCCTGGCCGCTGCTCGCACTTGGCGCCCTTACGCTGGTCGCGCTGTTGCCCTTCCTTGCGCTTTATCTGCCCAAGGCGGCGGAGACGGGCATGCATCCCTGGGCGGAAGTCACCCAGGCCAGCCTGCTGGACGTGATCCATGTGGGGGAGCGCAACTGGCTCTGGGGCTGGCTGGTGCGTGGGCTGAAGGCGCTGTTCCGCCCGGACTTCCCCTTCTGGTCCGAACGCATGACCGGCTTCCCGCCGCTGCTGCTGGGCGGCTTCCTCGCCGCCTGCCTCTGGCTGCTGCGGGGCGGCCCGGCCGATCCCGGCGCCCGGGCCGTCTGGCGGGCGCTGGCCCTGGCCACCGTCCTGACCTGGCTGCTGACGCTGCAATTCGGCGAGCACACTGCCTGGCGGCTCGCCTTCGCCTATCTGCCAGGGGCGCGGGCGACGCGGGTGATCGCGCGCTATCAGTTGTTCCTCGCCCTGCCGGTGGTGGCGCTGGCGATGGCCTTCCTCGCCAGCCGCCACTGGCCACGCGCCGGGCTGGCGCTGGCCGCCGGCCTGTTGCTGCTCGAACAAGGCAATGCCTATGCGCCGCGCTTCCTCGATCGACCGCTAGAGGCCGGGCGGCTGCGCGCGGTGCCGCCGCCACCGCCGGGCTGCCGGGTGTTCTGGGTCAGCGCCGCCCGCACCGAAAGCCGCTTCGGCGAAGCCGTGGCCGACCCTTACAACCATAATACCGAAGCCATGCTGGTGGCCGAGGTGATCGGCCTGCCGACGCTGAACGGCATTTCCAGCTTCAACCCGCCGGGCTGGCCGGATGGCGTCGCCGGGACCCCGGCCTATACGGCGGCGGTGCGTGCCTACGCCCAGCAGCACGGCCTCAGCGGGCTTTGCGCGCTCGACCTGCAGCGCTTCCGCTGGGCCGGGCCGGATTAGAGCAGCCTCCGTTCAGACGATTCCGTCTGAACGGATATTGCTCTAGCCGCCCGGCCGGACGGCGGCGGCGATCGCCAGGAAATCCGCCGCCACCAGGCTGGCGCCGCCGACCAGGGCGCCGTCCACATTCGGCAAAGCCAGGATTTCCTTGGCATTTCCAGGCTTGACCGAGCCACCATAGAGCAGCCGCGTCGCCGGTCCCGCCACGGCGCGGAGCGCCGCATGGATGGCGGCGATATCGGCCTCGGTCGGGGTGCGGCCGGTGCCGATCGCCCAGACCGGCTCATAGGCGATGATGCCGCCAGCGGCGGCGAAGCCCGGTGGCAGGCTGCCGGCCAACTGCCCACGCACCACCGCCTCGGCCTCGCCGGCCAGCCGCTGGGCCTCGCTTTCGCCGACGCAGACAATGGGGATCAGCCCCGCGGCCATCGCCGCCGCGGCCTTGGCCTGCACCACCGCATCCGTCTCGCCATGAGCGGCGCGGCGCTCCGAATGGCCGAGGATCACATGCGTGGCGCCGACCTCGCGCAGCATCGCCGCGGCGACATCCCCGGTATGCGCGCCCTTGGGCGCGGCGTGGCAATCCTGCGCGCCCAGCGCCACTTGGCTGCCCGCCAAGGCGGCCGCCACCGCCGGCAGGAAGGGAAAGGGCGGCGCGACCAGCAGCCCGGCGCCGGCGCCGGCCTTGGCCCCCGCCGCCACCGCGCCGGCCAGCGCCCTGGCTTCGGCCAGCGTGCCGTGCATTTTCCAATTCCCCGCGATCAGCGGCTGCACCCCCGGGGTCATCGGATTCTCCCTCGCTCCCGCCCAGCGATAGAAGCGGTGCGGGCTTCTGGCAACCGGGCGGCAACGGGGCTATGGGAAGCGGCCGAAACCAAACGGTCCAAGATGCTGCGCGCGCTTCGTAAACTTGCCGATACCTGGATCGCCAGGGCCTTCTTCGTCCTTCTGGTCCTCTCCTTCGCCGTCTGGGGCGTTGGCGACATGGTGAAGGGGCTGTTTGCCCCTGACACCTCGCTCGCCAAGGTCGCCGGGGAGAAGATCCCGCTGGAGGAAGGGCAAACCCAATTGCGCCGCGAGCTGGATCGGCTGCAGCGCCAGCTGGGCACGACTTTCGAGGCGAACCCCCAGCTCCGCCGCGCCCTGGCGGAACAGACGGTGGACCAGCTCGTGCTCGACCGCGCCCTGCGGGCCGAGCAGCGCCGGCTGGGCGTGGCGGTGCCGGATGCCATGCTGCGGGACTTCGTGTTCGGCATCGCCGCCTTCCGCGGCGCCGATGGCCGCTTCTCCCGCGTGCTGTTCGAGAATTTCCTGCGGCAGAACGGCCTGTCGGAACAGGTGCTGCTGGCCATGGTGCGCAGCGATCTCGGTCGCCAGCAGCTCGCCCTTGCGGTCAATAGCGGCGCCTCCGCCCCGGACGCGCTGACCCAGCCGCTGGTCGCGGCATTGCTGGAACAGCGGGCCATCGCCCTCGTGCTGCTGCCAGCCGCCGAGGCACCCGAGCCACCCGCGCCCGAGGCGGCGCAGTTGGCCCGCTTCCACGAGAACAACCCGGAGCGTTTCTCCGCCCCGGAATACCGCGAGGGCACCCTGGCGGTCATGAACGCCGCCCTGCTCTCACGCGAGGTCGAGGTG
>CAITYE010000253.1 GCA_903896535.1 uncultured Paracraurococcus sp. | reverse complement strand
TCACCCGACGGCTCAGGAGCATGGCCTGCCGGCTGCGACGCAGATCGAGCTCGCGGCCCGCGAGGCGGCGGTCTACCCGCGGCTCGCCCGGCTGATCGCCACCTCCCGCTTCACTGCGGCGGGGCTTGCCGCCACGCATGGCATCGCCCCGACGCAAATCGGCGTGGTGGAGCCGGGGACCGATCCGGCCGCGCGCGCGGGTGGCTCCGGTGGTCCAGGGATCGCCCTCCTCTCGGTTGGCAATCTGGTACCCCGGAAGGGACATGACATCCTGCTGCGAACGCTGGCTGGGCTCGCCGATCTCGACTGGTCGCTGAGCATTGTCGGCGCGCCGCTCGATCCTGTGCATGCCGATGGTCTCGTGGGCCTGGCCGGTGAGCTCGGTCTCTCCCAACGCGTGCGTTTCGCCGGCGGGCTGACGCCAGAGGGGTTGGAGGCAGAATGGCAGCGCGCCGATGTCTTCGCCCTTGCGACCCATTTTGAGGGCTACGGCATGGTCGCGGCGGAGGCCCTGGCACGCGGCCTGCCGGTTGCCATCACCGCAGGCGGCGCGATCGCCGATGTCGTGCCGGTCGAGGCGAGCGTCGTCTCTCCGCCCGGCGATGTTGTATCCTTCACCAAAGGGTTGCGCCGGCTGATCTTCGATGGGGCGCTACGCGCCGACATGGCCGCGGCCGCCTGGCACGCCGGGCAACGTCTGCCGCGCTGGCCCGAGCGCGCCGCCGCCTTCCTCGCCGAGTTGGAGGCCGCATGACGACCGAAGAATTCGACCTCGAGTGGCTCGATTTGCGCGAGCCCTTCGATGCCTTCGCCCGCAACGAGGCGCTGGCCGATGCCCTGGTCGCGGTGCTGCCGGCCCGGCCCCGGCTGCTCGATCTTGGCGCCGGCACCGGATCGCTGCTGCGCTGGCTGGCGCCGCGGATCGGCCGGGCGCAGGCCTGGACGCTGGTCGATGCCGACCGGCTGCTGCTGGAGGCCGCTTTCGACACCATCGCCGATCGGGCCGAGCAGGTGGGCTATGCGGTGACGGTGCCGAATAAGCGGACCCTGCTGGTCCATGCCCCGGGCGGCGCCTGGCGCATCGAGACGCTGGTCGCCGACCTCGTCGAAGCGCCGCAAAACCTGCCGCTGCCGAATACCGATGCGGTGGTCTGCTCGGCGCTCTGCGATCTGGTCTCGCGCGCCTGGCTGGCCCGGCTGGCGGCCGCGCTGCGGGTTCCGTTCTATGCCTCGCTGAACGTCGATGGGCGGGATCGCTGGATGCCGCCACACCCCGCCGATGCGGCGATCGCCGCCGCCTTTCGCCGCGACCAAGCGCGCGACAAGGGCTTTGGCGGAACGGCCCTGGGCCCGGCCGCGACGGCGGCCATCGCCGCGACCTTCGCCGCCCGGGGCTTCACGGTACGTAGCGCGCCGAGCGATTGGCTGGCCCGGCCACGGGGGGCGGCGCATCCGCTGCTGCGCGAGCATGCCGGTCGCTTTCTGACCGAGTTGGTGTTGGGCCATGCGGAGGCGGCCCGCGCCGCCCCGCCGCGTGGCCATGCCCGGCGGGAGGCGTGGCTCGATACGCGCCTTGACCAGATCGCCATCGGCAATCTGGCCGCGCGGATCGGTCATCGCGACGTGCTGGCCTTGCCGGGCAAGCCCGCCTGAGCGAGGCTTGGGGATCACCAGGGGGAAACACCATGATCCACGTACTCGCCATGATCACCGCCAAGCCCGGCCAGCGGGAGGCGATCCTCACGGAATTCCGCGCCAATATGCCGGCGGTGCACGCCGAAGCCGGCTGCATCGAATACGGCCCGGCGATCGATGCCGAGGGCATGGGTGGCTTCCAGACACCCTTCGGGGCCGACACCTTCGTGGTGATCGAGAAGTGGGAAAGCCCGGCGCATCTGGCCGCGCATGCCGCAGCGCCGCACATGAAGGCCTATGCCGGGAAGGTGAAGGATCTGATCGCCAGCCGCGTCATCCACGTCCTCTCCCCCGCAGGCTGAGGCGATGCGCATCATCGATGCGCAGGTGCATCTTTGGCAGAGCGGGACGCCTTCCGGCCATCACCGCCAGGTGCCGGCCTATGGGGCGGACGAGCTGCTGGCGGAGATGGATACGGCCGGGGTGGATGCGGCCCTCATCCACCCTCCCATCAGCTGGGACCCGGGCAGCAACGACCAGGCGATCGCCGCCGCGGCGCAGCATCCGCGGCGGTTCGGGATTCTGGGACAGGTCCCGCTAACCCAGCCGCTGGAAGGCGCGCAGCGGCTGGCCAGTTGGCGGAAGCTGCCCGGCATGATGGGCCTGCGCTACCCGCTGATCCGCCGGGAACAAGCGCGCTGGCACGAGGATGGCACCATGGACTGGCTGTGGCCGGTCTGCGAACGGCACGGCCTGCCAATCGCCACCATGGCCGGACGCTTCCTGCCAAGCTTTTACCGCATCGCCGAACGGCACCCGGGCCTGCGTCTGATCATCGACCATCTGGGCCTGGTGCGGAGCGCGCAGGACGCGGCCGCCTTCAGCAATCTGGAAGCGCTGCTGGCCTTGGCCAAGCTGCCGAATGTG
>CAITYE010000252.1 GCA_903896535.1 uncultured Paracraurococcus sp. | reverse complement strand
GGTCTGATGGATCACCGCGTGATCCATCAGACCGGAGGCTGCTCTAAGCTTCGCCGCCCGCCTGCTTGTACGGCGACATCGTCGCCAGCGCCGCCATCTCACGCTCCATCGCCGGGCGCTCACGGTCCACGAAATCTCCGACCGCGCGGCGCAGGCCAGGATGGGCGATCCAATGCGCCGAATAGGTGGGCGCCGGCAGGTAGCCGCGCTGGATCTTGTGCTCACCCTGCGCGCCGGCTTCCACGCGCGGCAGCTTGTGCTCAATCGCGAATTCGATGGCGCGGTAGTAGCACAGCTCGAAATGCAGGAAGGGCGCATCGACCAGCGCGCCCCAGTTGCGGCCGTACAACGCGTCCCGCCCCAGCAGGTTCAAGGCACCCGCCACCGGCACGCCGTCCTGCTCCGCCACCATCAGCACCACGCGATCGCCCAGCGCCTCCCCCAGCAGCGGCCAGAAGCGAGAGGTCAGGTAGGCGCTGCGGCCCCATTTCTTGTCGGTCGTCGCCCGGTAGAATTTGTGGAAGGCCTGCCAATGGCGCGGCGTGATCTCATGCCCGCGCAGCGTCTTCAATACGAAGCCCGCGGCCGCCGCGTCGCGCCGTTCGCGCTTCACCGCCTTGCGCTTGCGGGATGCGAAGGCGCCGAGGAAATCGTCGAAGCTGGCATAGCCCTGGTTGTGCCAATGGAACTGCGCGCCCATGCGGCGCAGCCAGCCGGCCTCGCCCAACGCCGCCCATTCCGCCTGCTCGCAGAAGGTGACATGGACTGAGGAGAGGCCGAGCTTCTCGCCGGCCTGCACCAGCGCGGCGCCGACCACCTCCGGCCCGATGCCGGCATCCGGCCGCAGCAGCAGCCGCGGCCCCGGCACTGGGGAGAAGGGCGAACAGACCTGCAGCTTCGGGTAGTAGTCCCCGCCCGCGCGCTCCAGCGCATCCGCCCAGCCATGATCGAAGACGTATTCGCCCTGGCTATGGGATTTCGCATAGGCCGGCGCCACCGCCAGCAGCCGCCCCGTCGCATCGCGCAACGCCGCGTGCTGCGGCAGCCAACCGGTCCGCGCGGTGGCGCTGCCGCTATCCTCCAGCGCCTGCAGGAAGGCGTGGCTGACGAAGGGATTCGCATCGCCCGCGCAGGCGTCCCAGTCCGCGGCCGGAATTTCAGCGATCGCCTGGTGCAGGGTCAGCGACAGGGCGGGGCCGGAATCGGGCATCGCCCCAGCATGTCGGAGCGCGGGCCATAACTGCAAGTCGCGCGGACCACCGCCGGGCTATTTCACCCGGATCTCGGCCCCCGCCGCCTCGCCGCCCGCATCGATCACGGTGACGCGATAAAATCCGGGCCCGGGCGGTTGCCAGGCGGCCTCCCGCTTCGCCGGCATGGCGGGAACCGGCGCGCCATCGACCAGGAAGGTCAGCGGGCGCCGGCCGCCGCTCGCCCGCAGCGTCACCGCCGGACCATCGGGGGCGAGCAACGCGCCGGGCGGGGGGAAGGTCAGGCGCAGCCGATCGGTGGGCGCGGCGCCAGCGGCCACCCGCGGGGCGCGCACCGGCAGGGGCACGAGGGGCGCAGCCGGCAGCACGGCTAAGATGCGCGCCAACAGCGGCAGGGCCAGCTTCGCCCCGGTTGCACCCGCCATGGCGCTGCCATCCGGCCGACCGATCCAGACCGCGACGACATGCCGGCCATCGATCCCGAAGGCCCAGGCATCCCGCCCGCCCCAGCTCGTCCCGGTCTTCCAGGCGATGCCGGCGGGCCCGCCGGCCGGGAAAGGCTGCACCAGGATTGCCGTGGTCAAGGCCGCCGCACCCGGCGCGAAGACCTGCCCGGCGGGGGCGGCCCCACCCGGCAGGGCGGTCAGCGGCCCGGCCCGCCCGGCATCGCCGAGCGCCGCATAGACCCCGGCCAGGTCCTGCAAGCTTGTCCCGAAGCCGCCCAGCGCGAGCGGCAGGCCGGGCGGCTGGCCGGGCGCGAGCCGGATCGGCGCGCCGGCCGTCTTAAGCGCCGCCGCCAGCCGCAAGGGGCCGAGTTCAGCGAGCAGCCCCACCGCCGGGATGTTCAGCGAACGCCGCAAGGCCTCCGCCACCGTCACCCGGCCATCGAAGCCACCATCGAAATTCTCCGGTGCATAGGCCCCGAAGCGGCGTGGCAGGTCGGCCAGCAAGGTCTCCGGCTGCGCCAGCCCGGCTTCGAAGGCCAGCGCGTAAAGCGCGGGCTTGGCCGCCGAACCCGGGGAGCGGACGGCGCGGCTGAGATCGAGCGCGCCGGCCCGCGCCGGGTCCTGCCAGAACCCGCCAACGAGGCCGCGCATTTCCCGCGTCCCAAGTTCGGCGACCAGCAGGGCGAGCGAGGCGCGCGGCGGCAACTCGGCACGGGCGTCGGCGGCCAGCCGTTCCAGCCCCCCCTGCAGCCGGGCATCGAGCGTGGTCGTCACCCGCGCCATCGGCGTCGCGGCGGCGAGGCGGCGGGCCAGATGCGGCGCGGCATTGGGCAGCGGCAGGCGCTGGCGCGGCAGCGGCGCGGCG
>CAITYE010000251.1 GCA_903896535.1 uncultured Paracraurococcus sp. | reverse complement strand
TGGAACCTAGCGAGCGGGCACCTATCCGCCGTCGCATAGCGCCGAAGCCGGGAAGCCATGGTCCGAGAAGCCCTCCGCGAGCGTTTTCTTGAGGTTCTGCAGGACCTCGGCGGCAGCGCGGGCAATGGCCGGCTGCGGGATACGCTCGGCTGGCAGGAGGACACCTACCGCTCCGTCCATGCTGCGCTGATCGAATCCGGGGAGATCGTCACCGGGCGCGGGCGCGGCGGCTCCGTCGCCCTCGCCGGCACCACCAAGCCCTCCATCCCTGCCGAGGCACCAGTCACCGCGGAGGCCCCGCCCCCTTCGCCCGTCGCCAAGCCTGCCGCCAAGCGCACAGCCAACAATGGCGCTACCCTGGGCTTCGAAGCGCAGCTCTTCCTGGCCGCCGACAAGCTGCGGAAGAACCTGGAACCGTCGGACTACAAGCATGTCGCCCTCGGTCTGATCTTCCTCAAGCATATCTCCCTGGCCTTCGAGGCAAAGCGCGCGGCACTGCTGGCCGAGGACCCCGGGGCTGCCGAGGACCCGGACGAGTATCTGGCCGAGAATGTCTTCTGGGTGCCGAAGGAAGCCCGCTGGACGCACCTCCAGGCCAGCGCCCGGCAGACCGACATCGGCAAGATCGTCGACGACGCGATGACCGCCATTGAGAAGCACAATGCCGGCCTCAAGGGCGTGCTGCCGAAGGACTACAACAGGCCCGCCCTCGACAAGGTGATGCTGGGGGAGCTGATCGACCTCATCTCCGGCATCGCCACCGGGGAGCCGGGCGACACCGCGAAGGACCTGCTCGGCCGGGTCTACGAGTATTTCCTGGGCGGCTTCGCGGGATCGGAAGGCAAGCGCGGCGGGGAGTTCTACACGCCGCGCTCCGTCGTGCGCGTGCTGGTGGAGATGCTGGAGCCCTACAAGGGCCGGGTCTACGACCCCTGCTGCGGCTCCGGCGGGATGTTCGTGCAATCCGAGAAATTCGTCGCCGAGCATGGGGGGCGCATCGGCGACATCGCGATCTATGGGCAGGAAAGCAACTACACCACCTGGCGCCTGGCGAAGATGAACCTGGCAGTGCGCGGCATCGACGCCGATATCCGCTGGAACAATGAGGGCAGCTTCCACAAGGATGAGCTGAAGGACCTGCGGTTCGACCACATCCTGGCCAACCCGCCCTTCAACATCTCCGACTGGGGCGGGGAGCGGCTGCGGGAGGATGCGCGCTGGGTGTTTGGTGCGCCGCCCGCGGCCAACGCCAACTATGCCTGGCTGCAGCATATCTGGTGGCACCTTGCCCCCGGCGGCACGGCGGGGGTGGTGCTGGCGAATGGGTCCATGTCCTCCGGCCAGAGCGGGGAGGATTCGATCCGCCGCGCGATGGTGGAGGCGGATGCGGTGGACTGCATGGTCGCCCTGCCGGGGCAGCTGTTCTATTCGACGCAGATCCCGGCCTGCCTGTGGTTCCTGGCCCGCGGCAAGAACCCCGGCGGCGGCTGGCGCGACCGGCGCGGCGAGGTGCTGTTCATCGACGCGCGGAAGATGGGCGCGCTTGTGGACCGCACGCGGCGGGAATTGTCGGATGCGGACATCGCACGCATCACTGACACCTATCATGCGTGGCGGGGGGAGAAGGACGCGGGGGCCTATGCTGACGTGCCCGGGTTCTGCAAGGCGGCAAAGCTGGAGGAAATCCGGGGGCACGGTCATGTGCTGACACCGGGGCGGTATGTCGGGGCGGCGGATGCGGATGATGATGAAGTCCCGTTCGCCGAGCGGTTTGCGACATTGAGGAATGCGCTCGATGCGCAGTTCCGGCGAAGCGCAGAGCTTCAAGCGAAGATCACGGCTTCCCTGGGCAATCTAGATGTTCGGTAAATGGGAAGGCCGCGCCGTCGAGCACCTACAAGCTTCCGGTTTTCTGTTGGTTGAAGACGGAAATCATGGCGAACAAAGGCCGCTCGCGCACGAATTCGTCGAGGTCGGTCGCCCGTTCGTTCGACCTGACGATCTGAAGGCGGGGCGCGTCGATTTTGCAAGTTGTGATCGGATTAATGACGACGCCGTGGGGCGTGTCAGAAAGGGCCATGGCCGATCGGGCGATGTACTTTTTACTCATCGTGCGACCGTCGGGCGGATGGCTCTGGTGGGCGATGACGCCCCTCTTTTCGTGGCTAACCCGGGCGTGACAGTTTGGCGGGTTCTCGATGAACAAGTGCTCGACCGACATTTCCTGTATTTCTGGATGCAAAGTCAGGATTTCATGCGGCAGGTCTGGGCGGTAGCGGGCTCTACCGACACCTTCCCGTATGTGAGCTTGACGCAGCAACGGAAGCTCCTAATCGCAATTCCACCGATTGGTGAGCAAAGGTGGATTGGGCGTGCCCTTCGCGTACTTGACGACAAGATCGACCTAAACCGGCGGATGAACGAGACGCTGGAGGCGATGGCGCGGGCGATCTTCCAGGACTGGTTCGTAGACTTCGGCCCCACCCGCGCGAAAATGGAGGGAAGCCCGCCCTACCTCGCCCCCGACCTCTGGGCGCTATTTCCGGATCGGCTGGATGCGGAGGGGAAGCCGGAGGGGTGGAGTGAAGTGCCGCTCGATCAGATTGCCGAATTCCTCAACGGTCTGGCCCTTCAAAAGTACCCAGGTACCGGCAGCGACGATCTTCCAGTGATCAAGATCGCTGAGCTCCGCGCGGGCGTTGCGACGGGCACCGACCGTGCCTCTCGCTCCATCCCGCCCCAGTACGTCGTCGAGGATGGCGACGTTCTGTTCTCCTGGTCAGGCAGTTTGCTCCAACGGGTCTGGACGGGTGGTCGCGGGGCGCTCAACCAGCACCTGTTCAAGGTCACCTCCAGGCAATGGCCGAAATGGCTGCACTACCTCTGGGTCGATCACCACCTCCCAAGCTTTCAGGCCACGGCGGCTTCGAAGGCAACAACGATGGGGCATATTCAGCGCCACCACCTTTCCGAGGCCATGACCATCATCGGCAGCCCGGACGTAATGACGGCTGCGGACGCGCTGATCGGTCCGCTGTTTCAGCGTCGCGTAGCGAACTTACTCGAAGCTGGCACCCTGGCCACTACCCGCGACCTCCTCCTGCCCCGTCTCATGTCCGGCGAACTCCGCGTGAAGGATGCCGAACCCCTGGTCGCGGAAGTCGCGTAGAATGCCGCCCATGCCGCCCGCCTTCGACGCCCGCCGCCCCGGTCTCGATGCCCTCTGCCGCCGCTTCCATGTGCGGCGGCTGGACCTGTTCGGCTCCGCCGCGCGTGGGGCGGATTTCGATCCGGCGCGCTCCGACCTCGACCTGCTGGTGGCCTACGACCCCGCCCATAGCCCGCCCGCGTTGGCCGATTTCCTGGCGCTGCGCGTGGCGCTGGAGGAACTGCTGGGCCGCAAGGTGGA
>CAITYE010000250.1 GCA_903896535.1 uncultured Paracraurococcus sp. | reverse complement strand
ATCTGAGCCTTTGGGTGCTACTAATAATTTTTCATATACGTCATGGACTGGACTGTTTTTGTTAATTTGCATTTGGCCTACAACATCACCAATTCCAAACAAATCACCATAACTTTGTGGCCGTAAAGTTGGATTGTCACCAGTCAATGTATTGTGAAGCATCGTTGGATTGGCATATTCCATTCCTAAACCATACTTGTGACCTGCACCAGACTTCTCAATTGTGGACAAGAAACCAATGTCATTAAGAATTGGGTCACCACCAACTGGTTGGAATTTACCTTGCTTGACTAGGTTTGATTTTGTTGCACTGCCAACATCTCTCCAGTTTGATGGGAGTTGTTCCATTCCACTTACACCGCCTGTTGTCATGACTGGCCTATTGGTAATAGGATCAATAGCTACACCAACATCTTTGTGTATTTGGGTATCTATGATCTTGCCAGTTTTTGGATCAACATATGCGCCTTGCGCTCCATCGCCTGCAGCAGGCGCAGCCGGTCCGGGCCAGGGTCGGCCAAAGCGGGGGCGGCGGCACCGGGGGTCTGGACGTTCACGGGGGGCTCTCCTGGCCGATCCAGGGGATGTGCCCAGCCCCAGGAGCCGCTGCAAGCCCCCCGGCGCCCGCCCGGTGCGGATGGTTGCGGCCGTGCCGCTCCGGGGCCAGATTGCGCTCCCATCCCGACCCAACCCCGCCCGGGCGCCGATGCCCGCTACCCGTGCCCGTCAGGAGAGCGCCATGAACATCGTCGCCCCGGCCAAGTCCCGCCCAGGTTTCGTCTGGGAAGATCCGCTGCTGCTGGAGGACGCGCTGACGGAAGAGGAGCGAATGATCCGCGACGCGGCCCGTGATTTCTGCCAGGGCAAGCTGCTGCCGCGTGTGTTGCTCGCCTTCCGCAACGAGCGCTTCGACCGGGAGATCATGAACGAGTTCGGGGAGATGGGCTTCCTCGGCGCCACACTCGATGGTTATGGCTGCGCCGGCGTCTCCTATGTCGCCTACGGGCTCATGGCGCGCGAGGTGGAGCGGGTCGATAGTGGCTATCGCAGCGCCTTCTCGGTGCAGTCCTCCCTCGTCATGTACCCGATCCACGCCTTCGGGTCGGAAGCGCAGAAGCAGAAATACCTCCCTAAGCTGCGCAGCGGCGAATGGGTCGGCTGCTTCGGCCTGACCGAACCTGATGCCGGCTCCGACCCCTCCTCAATGCGCACGCGGGCGAAGAAGGTGGATGGCGGCTATTCGCTTTCCGGCTCCAAGACCTGGATCACCAATGCGCCGATCGCCGATGTCGCGGTGGTCTGGGCCAAGGACGACGACGGGATCCTCCGCGGCTTCATCCTCGAACGCGGCATGCAGGGCCTGACCTTCCCGAAGATCGAGGGCAAGTTCTCACTGCGCGCCTCGGTCACCGGCATGATCATGATGGATGAGGTCTTCGTGCCCGAAGAGAATCGGCTGCCGCTGGTGAAGTCCCTGGCGGGACCCTTCTCCTGCCTCAACCGTGCTCGCTACGGCATTGCCTGGGGGTCCATGGGCGCGGCCGAGTTCTGCTGGCAGGCGGCGCGCGAGTACACGATGAACCGCAAGATGTTCGGCAAGCCGCTGGCGGCGACGCAGCTGGTCCAGAAGAAGCTGGCGGACATGCAGACCGAAATCGCGCTGGGCCTGCACGCGGTATTGCGAGTGGGCCGGCTGTTCGACGAGCACAAGGCGGCACCAGAAATGATCAGCCTGGTCAAACGCAACAATTGCGGCAAGGCGCTCGATATCGCCCGCGTGGCGCGAGACATGCACGGTGGCAACGGCATAGTCGACGACTACCACGTCATCCGCCATGTCCTGAATCTGGAGACCGTGAACACCTATGAGGGCACGCACGACGTGCATGCACTGATCCTGGGCCGCGCCCAGACCGGGCTGAACGCATTCGGCGGCTAGGGCCGGGCCCGGGGTATGGTCGAGCCCTCCGAGGTCGCGGAGATCGAGCGGGTGATCCAGCTGGCGATCGCGCCCGCCTTCTTGCTCACGGCCATGGCGACCCTGATTAATGTGCTGGCTGGCCGCCTCGCGCGGGTTGTTGATCGCGAGCGCGCTGTACGGGACGGCGCGGCCGAGGTGGTAGTGGGGGAGCGGCGTATCCTCGTGCGGCGGGCCTGGGCGGCCTATCGCGCCATCGTCTTCGGGGTGCTGGCGGCGACGCTGATCTGCCTGCTGATTGTCACCTCCTTCGTCGGGGCGTTCTTCGAACTTGGCGTCGCCAGGGCAGTTGGCGGGCTGCTGGTCCTGGCGATGTTTGCTGCGATCGCCGCGCTTGGCTGCTTCCTGGTCGAGATCCGCATCGCCGCCCGCAATCTACCAAATGCCGACTGAGCTCTCGATCGCCGCCATTGGCGCAGAGGGCGACGGCATCGCCCGGCGAGACGGCCGCGCGATCTATGTCCCCGGCGCCCTACCGGGGGAGCGTGTTCTGGCCGAGATCGCCGGGGAGCGCGCCACACCGCAGCTCTGGCTGGCCGAAAGCCGGGAGCGCGTCGTCCCCCCCTGTCCACATGCCGGCACCTGCGGCGGCTGCGCGCTGCAACACTGGGCGCCCGCTCCGTATGCGGCCTGGAAGCGTGACAAGCTGGTGCTAGCGCTGGCCCGGGCCGGCTTCCCCGATGCGCCCGTTGCCGCCCTGGCCAGCACCCCACCGGGCGTGCGGCGCCGGGCCGATCTGGCGGTGCGACGTGGCGCCGGCGGCATTACGCTCGGCTTTCATGCGCGCGGGGCCGCGCAGCTGGTCGATCTCGGCACTTGCACCGTGCTCGACCCGCGCCTCGTTGCCCTGTTCGCGCCGCTGCGGGCGCTGCTGCAGGGGCTGGCCGCGCTGCGGCGGGAGGGCTCGGCGGTGCTGAACCTGCTCGATACCGGGCCGGACCTGCTGCTGCGGACGGATGGACCGCTGGACGCGCCGGGCCGCGTGAAGCTGGCTGCATTCGCCACCGCGCACGGCCTGCCGCGCATCGCCTGGGCGCGGGGCGAGGGTGTGGCGGAGACGGCGGCGCAGCTTGGCCCGGTCGGCATCGCCTTCGCGGGGGTGAATGTGGTGCCGCCACCTGGCGCTTTCCTGCAGCCGAGCGCGGCGGGGGAGGCGGCGATCGTTGCCGCGGTGCTGGCGGGGCTGCCGGCGCGGCTGCCGGCGCGGGCGGTGATCGCCGATCTGTATGCTGGGCTGGGCACGCTGAGCCTGCAGCTGGCCGCACGCGCCCGCGTGCGGGCCTTCGAGGGGGAGGCGGGCGCCGTCGCCGCCCTGACCGGGGCGGCGAATGCCGCGCAGGCGCGGGTGGAGGCGGTGCGCCGGGACCTTACGCGCCAGCCGCTGGCCGGGCCGGAGCTGCGCGGCCTCGCCGCCGTCGTGCTGGACCCGCCCTTCACCGGGGCGGCGGAGCAGGTGGCGCTGCTGGCCCGCGCGGCAGTGCCGCGGATCATTTATGTCTCCTGCAACCCCGCGGCGCTACAGCGCGACGCAGCAATGCTGGCGCAGGCGGGCTACCGGGTGCTGGCGGCGGTGCCGGTCGACCAGTTCCTCTGGTCGCCGCATCTGGAGGCAGTTGTCACCTTCACCCGCGCCGACTGAAATCGCTTGAACCTTGACGCAAAGCGCCCGATCAAGCGCACTCTTTCAGGAAGGGTCCACGCCATGTCCCAGAGCCTCCCCCGTCGCCTCGCCTTGGCCACGCCAGTGATCCTCGCCGCGCCCCTGCTCGCCGGGCGCGCGACGCCGGCGCTGGCCCAGGCGCCGGCCGCCCAGGCGCCCGGCTTCTATCGCTTCAAGGTGGGTAACTTCGTCGTGACCACAGTGCATGACGGCTACAACGAACAGTCCTTGGATGGCTTCGTCCGCAACGCGCCGCTGGCCGATGTGCAGAAGGTGCTGGCGGAGAATTTCCTGCCCACCGATAAGTTCCGTATCCCCTTCACGATCACTTTCGTACAGACGCCGACGCACTTCGTCGTCTTCGATACCGGCAATGGCGTGACGCCGGCCGGCGCCACGGCCGGGCGGATGATCGAGAACATGGCCGCGGCGGGGATCGACCCGGCCAAGGTGACAACGGTGATCCAGAGCCATTTCCACGGGGATCACATCAACGGTCTGCTGAATGGCGCGGGCGGCGCCGCCTTCCCGAACGCGGAGGTGCTGGTGCCGGGGGTCGAATGGGGCTGGTGGACCGATGCGGGCAATGAAAGCCGTACGCCGGAATTCCAGCGCGGCAACTTTGCCAATACCGCCCGCCGCTTCGCGCCCTATCAGGGCAAAGTCCGCCCGCTGGCGGAAGGGGCGGAGGCGGTGCCAGGCATTCGCGGCATGCCCGCCTATGGCCATACGCCCGGGCATACGATCTATCGCGTGGCCGATGGTAATGCGCAGTTTGTCTTCCTTGCCGACGTCACCAACCGGCCGGAGCTTTTCGCGGTCATGCCCGGCTATCACGCGGTGTTCGATATTGACCCGACGATGGCCGAGGCGACGCGGCGGCGAGTCTTCGATATGGTCTCCGCCGACCGCTTACGGGTGACCGGTTACCACTTTCCCTTCCCGGCCCAGGGCTTCATCGAGAAAACCGCCAGCGGCTACCGCTTCATCCCCGGCGACTGGTCCAGCACGCTTTAGCAGGTTGCGGAAATTCGGCTTCTCAAATCGGGTTTGATTTGATTCCCTCGCCCTGTGTGGTGGGGGGCGTTGGGATGCGCGGAGCGGATCGTCAGACTGGTTCGATGTTCAGCTACCTGAGCCCGGAGGCGATGGTGCCTTCGGGCCATCCGCTGCGGCTGATCCGGCCGGTGGTGAATGCGGCGCTGGACCGGCTGTCGGCCGAGTTCGACACGCTGTACGCCTCGGGCGGTCGTGATTCGATTGCGCCGGAGAAGCTGCTGCGGGCGCTGCTGCTGCAGGCGTTCTACTCGGTGCGGTCAGAACGCCAACTGATGGAGCAGATCACCTACAACATGCTGTTCCGCTGGTTCATCGGGCTGTCGATGGATGCGACGGTGTGGGACGTGACGGTGTTCACCAAGAACCGCGACCGGCTGTTGCGGGGCGACATCGCTCGGGCGTTCTTCCAGGCGGTGCTGGCCGCGCCCGAAGTCAAGCCGCTGCTGTCGTCCGAGCATTTCTCGGTGGATGGTACGCTGCTGGAGGCCTGGGCCTCGATGAAGAGCTTCCGGCCGAAGGACGGCTCCGGCGAGCCGCCCGGCCCGGGCCGCAACGGCGAGCGCGACTTCCACGGCGAGAAGCGGAGCAACGCGACGCATGCCTCGACCACCGACCCGGAGGCCCGGCTGGCGCGCAAGTCGAACGGCCAGGCGGCCAAGCTGTGCTACGCCGGGCATGTGGTGATGGAGAACCGCAACGGGCTGGTAGTGGCGGCCAAGGCGACGCTGGCGACCGGCACCGCGGAGCGGGAGGCGGCGCGGGACCTGATGGCAGGGCTGGCGCGGGCCGGGCGGGCCACGCTCGGCGCCGACAAGAATTACGACACCCGCGACTGCGTGGCCGAGTTGCGCAAGCTGGGTGTCACGCCGCATGTGGCGCAGCATGCCAATGGTCGCCGCTCGGCGATCGATGGCCGCACCACGCGACACCCCGGCTACGCGGCCAGCCAACGCATCCGCAAACGGATCGAGGAGGTGTTCGGCTGGGGCAAGGAGGTGGCCGGGCTGCGGCGGATGCGGCTGCGCGGCCTAGCCAAGGTCGACTGGGCCTTCACCCTACGCGCCGCGGCCTACAACCTGATCCGCCTGCCGAAGCTGCTGGGCGCTGCGGCGTGACGCAGCGCCCATATTGCGTCCGCCGGCCATAAAAACCGCTGAGAAACCAGCGAAAGCTGCCGCATCAGCCCGCGAAACGCCAACCACGACGGCCGTAGATCGAGGAAGCCAAAGCATCCGGCTACAAAATTCCGCAGCCTGCTAGAGCGGGATGCGTTGAGGCGGAATCGCCGAAGGCGCTGAATCCCGCGACCAAACAAAGGCTAGAGCAGGGTGCGTGAGCGAATGCGAACGCGGCAAGCTCTAGACGGCGGGACGCGCGGCGTCAGAACAGCGCCGCGTCCATCTCCCGCAAGGTCTCGCCGCCGGCCAAGCATTTGGCGGCGAGGCTGCTGGTCTCGGGCAGAATGCGCTGCATGAAAAAGCGCGCCGTCGCCAGCTTCGCCTTGTAAAAGCCCTCCGGCTCCGGACCCTGACGCAGCGCGATCTCGGCCATCCGCGCCCAGGCGAAGGCGAGGGCGGTGAGGCCGAAGAGGCGCAGATAGTCGCTCGCCGCCGCCCCGGCCTCAAACGGGTCGCTGAGGCCGCGCCTCGCTACCTCCGCCGTCACCTGCTGCAGCCGGCCGAAGGCCTTGGACAGCGGCAGCAAGAAGGGCTCCATCGCCGGGACCTCAGACTGCGCCTCGATGAAGGCCAGCGCGGGGTGAAAGAAGCTGCGGAGGTAGCGCCCGGCATGGGTGCCGAGCTTGCGCCCGACCAGGTCGAGCGCCTGGATGCCGTTGGTCCCCTCGTAGATCTGGGTGATGCGGGCGTCGCGGGCGAATTGTTCCATGCCGTTGTCGCGGATATAGCCATGCCCGCCCCAGACCTGCATGCCGAGCCCGGCCGCCTCCCAGCCGGTATCGGTAAAGAGCGCCTTTATGATCGGCGTCATCAGCTGCACGTAGTCGTCGGCAGCCTGCCGCGCCGCCGCATCCGGGTGGCGCTGCCCCACGTCATGCGCCTGCGCGACCAGGGCAGCCAGCGCCCGGCAGCCTTCCGTCATCGCCCGCATGGTCAGCAGCATGCGGCGGATATCCGGGTGCACCAAGATCGGGTCGGCCGGCTTGTCCGGCGCCGCGGCGCCGTCCAGCCCGCGCCCCTGCAGCCGGTCTCGGGCATAGGCGACGGCGTTCTGATAGGCGACCTCGGCGATGCCGAGGCCCTGCACGCCGACGCCGAGGCGGGCTTCGTTCATCATGGTGAACATCGCGGCCAGGCCACGATGCGGGCGGCCGACCAGCCAGCCCGTCGCCCCGTCGAAGGCCATGGCGCAGGTGGCACTCGCCTTGATGCCCATCTTATGTTCGAGGCCGGTGCAAGTCACGGCATTGCGCGCGCCGGGCCGACCCGCCGCTGTCGGCAGGAATTTCGGCACGACGAAAAGCGAAATGCCGCGCGTACCGGGCGGCGCATCCGGCAGCTTCGCGAGAACGAGGTGGATGATGTTCTCCGCCAGGTCGTGCTCGCCGGCACTGATAAAAATCTTGCCTCCGGTGATGCGGAAGCTGCCATCTGGCTCCGGGGCCGCGCGGGTGCGGATCAGGCCGAGATCGGTGCCGCATTGCGGCTCCGTCAAGCACATGGTGCCGGACCATTCGCCGCTGGCGAGCTTCGGCAGATACAGGGCCTGCTGGTCAGCCGAGCCATGCTTGGCGATCGCCATATAGGCGCCGTGCGACAGGCCCGGATACATCCCGAAGGCGAGATTGGCCGAGCAGATCATCTCCTCGACCAGCGCGCCGAGCGACTTCGGCAGCCCTTGCCCGCCCCATTGCGGATCGGCGGCGAGTGCGGTCCAGCCGCCAGCACGAAAGCCATCATAGGCTTCGCGAAAGCCCTGCGGCGTGCGCACCGCGCCATTGGCCAGCGTACAGCCCTCGCTGTCACCCGACTGGTTCAGCGGCAGCAGCACCTCCGTGCAGAACGTCGCGGCTCCCTCCAGCACCGGATCGATCAGATCGGGGCCGAGCTCCTCGCAGCCGGGCAGGGCGCGCAGCGCAGCGGTCCCGGCCAGCTCGTTCAGCACGAAGCGCATGTCGCGCAGCGGGGCGGCATAGATCGGCATGGTGGCCTCTAATTGCGCAGGGGGCGCCCGGTTTCGAGCATGTGCTCGATTCGGGCGAGGGTGGCGGGGGTCTTCAGCAGGGCCATGAACTGCGCGCGCTCCAGCGCGTGCAGCTCGGCATCGCCGACCTCCTCGGTCTGGTCGTGCGTCCCGCCGGTCAGCGCCTCCGCCAGATGCGCGCAGACCACGGCATCATGCGCCGTGACGCGGCCCATCGCCGCCTGCTGCGCCACCGCCATTTGTAGCGCGGCGCGGCCGGAGGCGCCGGGTAGGCGCAAGGTCTTGCTCTCTGGCGGGCGATAGTTCTCGACCAGGGACAGCGCCTTGGCCTTGGCATCGGCCAGCAGCCGGTCGCGGTTGAAGGTGATGCCGTCGCCGGGGCGCAGGATCAGCATCTCCTGCGCTTCGAAGGCGGATTTCGCGACCTGCGCGGTCGAGATCATCTCAAAGGCCTTGGCTACGGGGGGCATCGGGCCGCGTGGTGTGCGCGACGCGTCCGCCCAGCGATGCAGCATCGCGGTGCCGCCGCCCCAGCCCGGGATCAGGCCGACGCCGGCTTCCACCAGGCCGATATAGCTCTCGGCATGCGCCTGAATGGCGGTGCAATGCAGCAGAATCTCGCAACCGCCGCCGAGCGCCATGCCCGATGGCGCGCCGACACTGGGGAAGGGGGCTGCGCGCAGCGCCAGCATCGCCTTCTGGCCCTGTTCGACCATGCCCTCCACCTCGCCCCAGGCGGCGATATTGGCGGCGAAGAGGGCGAGGCCGAGATTGGCGCCGACCGAGAATTGCTCGCCCTCGTTATAGATCACCAGCGCCTTGAAGCCGCCCTTGCGCCCCAGCGCGACCGCCTTGCCCAGCATCTCCAAAGTGCCGGGGTCGAGCGCGTTCATCTTGCTGTGGAATTCGAGGCAGGCAACGCCATCGCCAAGATCCCAGAGCGAGGCGCTGGCATTGCGGGCCAACGCGGGGCCGCGGCGCTTCACATCGGCCAGCAGCAGCACACCCTCTGGCCGTGGCACGGGATGATAGGCGCCATCGGTGCCGAGGAATTCCAGCGTCCCCTCGGCGGTGCGGTAGAAGGGCCGCGCGCCCGCCATCGCCAGCAGCGGCGGCACCGGCCGGCCCGCCTCCGTCAACGCCTTGGCCAGCCAGCCCGGGCCGAGCCGGTCGATCAGTTCGAAGGGGCCGTATTTCCAGTTGTAGCCGAGCCGCATGGCGGCATCGACATCGGCCACGGTGTCGGCGATCTCCGGCACCAGCGCGGCGGCATAGCCGAGGGTGTCGAGCAGGACGGCGCGGGTATAGCGCCCGGCTCGGTCGGGATGCGCGACGAAGGCCTTGAGGTCGCGCAGCGCCAGGCTTTCCAGCTGCGGCTTCTGCGTCTCGCGGTAGGCGCCGCTGGCGAGATCGATGCAGCGGCGCAGGCTCTCCCCGCCCGGCCCCCGCTCGCGCGTGTAGAAGCCGCCCTTGCCCTTCCGCCCCGTGCGTCCCTCGGCGATCATGCGGGCGATCAGCGGCTGTTCCCGCATGCCCTGCACATAGGCATCCGTGGCCGGCAGCGTTGCCTTCATGCTGGCGGCGACATGCGGCATCAGGTCGATGCCGACGAGGTCGAGCAGCCCGAAGACGCCGGTCTTCGGCACGCCGATCGGCGGGCCCATGGCGGCGTCGGCTTCCTCCACCGTCAGCCCCATGGCGAAGGCATGGTTGATCGCGGACTGCATCCATTGCCCGCCGATGCGGTTGGCGATGAAGCCGGGCCGATCATGGCAGTCGATCACGGTCTTGCCGAGCATCCGGTCAGCAAAGGCGCCGATTTCGGCCGCTGCCTCAGGGCGCGTCGCCGGGCCGCGCACGATCTCCAGCAGCCGCATGTAGCGCGGCGGGTTGAAGAAATGGGTGATCAGGAAATCTGGGGCCAGCGCCGCGCCCTCGCCCTCCAGCAGCGCCGCGAGCGGGATGGTCGAGGTGTTGGAGGAGACGATGGAGCCCGGCTTGCGGATGCCGGCGAGCTGCGCATAGAGCGCGCGCTTGGCCTCGGGCTTTTCGATGATCGCCTCGATGATCCAGTCGCAATCGGCCAGCAGCGGCAGGCCGGTTGCGAGATCGCCGGGGGTGACCAGCCGCGCCGCCGCGCGGCGCATGAAGGGGGCGGGATCGGCGCGCAGCATGCGCTCCACCGCCGCCGCCGCGCCGCCCGGGACGATATCCAGCAGCACCACGGGCAGGCCGGCATTGGCCACCTGCGCGGCGATGCCGGCGCCCATCACGCCGGCGCCGATGACCGCGACCTTGGCGATGGCCATCAGACCGCCTCCAGCACCGTGGCGATGCCCTGGCCGCCGCCGATGCACTGCGTCGCCAGCGCGTAGCGGCCGCCCTCCCGCTGCAGCAGCGCCGCCGCCTTGCCGGTGATCCGCGCCCCCGTCGCGCCGAGCGGATGGCCGAGCGCGATGGCCCCGCCATCGAGATTGACCTTCGCCTCGTCGATCCCGAGTTCGCGGAGGCACGCCAGCGCCTGGCTGGCGAAGGCCTCGTTCAGCTCCACCACATCGAGGTCACGGGCGCCGATGCCGGCGCGCGCCAACGCCTTCCGGCTGGCGAGGATGGGGCCGAGGCCCATCACATCAGGCGCGCAGCCCGCGACGGCCACCGCCTTCACCCGCGCCAGCGGGGTGAGCCCGCGCCGCGCCGCATAGGCAGCTGAGCAGACCAGCACCGCCGAAGCACCATCGGTGAGCGGGGAGGAGGTGCCGGCGGTGACGGTGCCGTCCTGGCGGAAGGCGGGCTTCAGGCCGGCCAGCGCTTCGGCCGTCGTGTCGGCGCGGATGCAGCCATCGGCGGCGACGCGCTTGCCGCCGACCTCCAGCGGCACGATCTCCGCGGCCAGCCGGCCCGCCGCCTGGGCGGCGGCCGCCTTCTGCTGGCTGCGCAGCGCGAAGCCGTCCTGGTCGGCGCGGGTGATCTGCTGGCGCCGGGCGACATTCTCTGCCGTCTCGCCCATGGCCATGTAGGCCTGCGGATATTGCGCGGCGAGCACCGGGTTCGGCATGGGGTTGAAGCCCATCATCGGCACCCGGCTCATGCTCTCGACGCCGGCGCAAACAAACGCTTCGCCCGCCCCCATCATGATCGCGCCGGCCGCCTGGTGGATGGCCTGCATGGAGGAGCCGCAGAAGCGGTTCACCGTGGCGCCGCCGACGCTCTCCGGCAGGCCGGCGATGAAGGCGACGAGCTTGCCGAGGTTCAGCCCCTGCTCGCCTTCCGGAAAGGCGCAGCCGAGGATGAGGTCCTCGATCTCCGCCGGGTCGATGCCGGTCGCCGCGACCATGGCCCGCGCGACCTGCGCGGCCATGTCGTCCGGCCGAAGCTTCACGAGCTCGCCCTTATGGGCGAAATGGAAGGGGCTGCGCCGATAGGCGGCGATCAGCACATCGGTCATGGCGCTGCTCCTGCGGGGTTCGGGTCCTGCACCGCCTGGCGGGCTTTGAGTTCGGCGCGCAACTCCGTCTTCGACAGCTTGCCGACGGCGGTGCGCGGCAGGTGCGGACGGATCTCGATCAGCTTCGGCAGGGTGATCGGCGACAGCGCCTCCGCCAGCATCGCGTGCAGCGCCTCGACGGTCGCGGTGCTGCCGGGGCGCAGCTCGACGAAGGCGGCCGGGCTTTCGCCGCGGTAAGCATCGGGCATGCCGACGACGGTCGCCGCGACGACGTCCGGGTGCTTGTACAGCGCTTCCTCGATCATGCGCGGAAAGACCTTGTAGCCGGAGCAGATGATGAGGTCCTTGATGCGGTCCACCAAGGTCACATAGCCGGCATCGTCCATCACGCCGACATCGCCCGTGCGCAGAACGCCATCGGGCAGCAGCACCTCGGCGGTCTCCGCCGGGCGGTTCCAGTAGCCGGCCATCACGTTCGGCCCGGCGACGCAGACCTCGCCGCGCTCGCCCAGCGGCACGGGGCGCATGGGGTCGTCCAGGGCGCGCAGCTCCACGCGCACCCCCGGCAGCGGCAGGCCGATGGTGCCGGGCCGGGTCTCGCCCACCAGGGGGTTGCAGAGGCAGACCGGGCTCGCCTCCGTCAGCCCGTAGCCTTCCACCACCCGGCAGGCGCCGATCGCTTCGAAGCGCGTCTGGATTTCCGCCGGCAGCGGCGCGCCGCCGGAAATGCAGACCTTGATCGAGACGAGGTCGGCGCGGGTGATCCCGGCATCCATCAGCGCCTTCAGCAGCGTGGGCACGACATTGAAGATGGTGGGCCGTGTCCGCCGCAGCGTCGCCAGCAGGGGCCCTGCCTCGAAGCGCGGCAGCAGGATGACCTCGCTGCCTTCCGCAATCGCCGCCAGCAGGCAGGCGGTCAGCGCGAAGACGTGGAAGAAGGGCAGCACCGCCAGCATCCGCTCCGCCCCCGGGACCAGATGCGGCGACCAGGCCGTGACCTGGCGGGTATTCGCGGCGAGGTTCGCATGCGTCAGCATCGCCGCCTTGGGCAGGCCCGTGGTGCCGCCGGTGTATTGCAGCACCGCGATATCGCCGGGCTGCGGCGGCGGCAGCGCCACGGCCGGGCCCGCCAGCAGCGCCCGCCAGGTGGAAACGCGCGTCTCCCCGTCCGGCGCATGGTCGATCATCCCCCGCTTCAGCAGCCGGAAGGCGAGGCCCTTCAGCCAGGGCATCACCTCGGCGAAGGGGCAGATCACGATATGGCGCAGCGGCGTGGTGCCGAGCAGGCCGAGCACCCGCGCCTCGATCGGCCGCAGGTCGGGGGCCAGCATCACCTCCACTCCCGCATCGCAGACGATCCGGGTCAGTTCCTCCTCGGTATAGAGGGGGTTGCAGTTCACCACTGTGGCGCCGGTGCGCAGCACCGCGAAGAAGGCGATGACGTAGTGCGGCCCGTTCGGCAGGCAGAGGCCGACTCGGCTGCCCGGCCCGATGCCGAGGCGATGCAGCCCGGCGGCAGCGTGGCCGACCAAGGCGCCGACCTCGGCATAGGACCAGCGGCGGCCGAGGAATTCGAGGCAGGGTCGGTTGCCGAAGCGGGCAACTGCCGCGTCGAACAAAGCCGGCAAGGTCGTCTGCGGGAGCGCCATCGCCCAGTCGACGCCTGGCGGGTAGGCGCGCAGCCAGGGCATCCCGTTGCCGTTAGAAGCGTAGTCCAAATTTCCTCCGTTGCCGCTTCGAGGCGACTTGCGGCCGAAGGCTAGCGATGGCGCGATCCTCCGTCCAACCCCGCAGCTTCCCGGCATACCGGCATGCTGCTAAAATCCGGGGATGAATGCGTTCGAGGAACTGATCAACGCCATGCAGGCCAAGGCCAGCAGCCTAGGACAACTCGGCTATCGTGTCCGCTTCGATCTGACCGATACCGGCCGGTCGATCCTTGTGGATGCGACAAGTAGCGAGCCGGCGATCGGGCCTGCGGATGCGGAGACCGAGGCGGCGACGATTCTGCGCCTCAGCAGTGCTGATCTGGCGAGGCTGATCGCCGGCAAGCTCAGCCCGATGCTTGCCTTCTCCACCGGCAAATTGCGGGTCGAGGGCTCGAAGGGTGTCGCCCTTAAACTGGCAAGCTTACTGGACGAGGATTGATTGGGCGGCGATGCCTGCGAAGGGGCAGAGGCTGCGCCGCCGGCGCCGGCCTTCAGCGGCATAGCGGCCGGGGGAACGATGCGGGTCCTGGCTCGGCGTCACGATTGCGGCGTGGTAGGCAGCCCAGTCGTCCGGCGTGAAATCCTCCAGGCGCTCTACGAGGGCGGACTGGCCGAGCACCGATTCAGCATAGGCGATCTGAGGCACCGGCTGGACCTGAAGGAACGCCTCATCGGCACGCAGCGTGACCGGGACTCCGGTGCGAGTCAGCCGCAGGTTGGTAAAGAGCGGACCGAACCAGCGATCAGCCTCGAGCATGCCCTCGAAGCACTCATAGCCGGGATGCCGGGGAAGATTGGCGAGGCCACGGATCAGCAGGCTCCAGCCAGGCGCCGTGCGTGCTGCCAAGCCAGTCCAGATCTGCACGAGGCCGGGCTCCTGCAGAGCGGTGAGAAACGGCGGAGAATATTCCTTGGTGTCCGGCGGTGCTGCGGCGTCGAAGCGTTGCGCAAAATGCGGAAACTGAGCGGCATCGAGACGTTGCCAATCGGCGAGGCCTGGGCAGCGCCATAGGATCTCCTGGCCATCCCAGAGCAGGGAGAGGTCCGTGGGCGGGGCGATGTACCAGCCATAGCCCGCCGCCATGGTGACCGCGTCGCAATAGCGGAATGCGCGGGTGGGCAAGCTGCCGAAGGCGCTTCGATCGGCGCGTTCGGGCGCCGAAGCGCTGTCGATCATGCGATAAAAAGTAACGACCGAAGGTGCTTTGGACATGGCCGGCTTCCCTGCTCGTGGTGCCATGAATCTGAACCGGTCGAGGCGTGCGCCCCGACCGGCGTTGCTTCAGCGGCGGCAGCCAGCGCCGAGACGGACCTTGCCGCTGTCAGCAACGGCTGCGGGTGGCAAGGCAGGAACGGAGGCTGGGGCGGGGGTAGCGGTGACGTGGCAGCAGCCGGCGCCGAGGCGCACTTTTCCGGTATCGGCGATTGAGGACATGGGAATTGTTTGCATCTTGGGGGGCTCCTGTTTTGCGGGCCTGGACCCGCCTGGCGGGTTGCGCCGCGTGGCGGCAGCAACGCAGGAGATATAACCCATATTTTCGGGAGAAACAAGAATAATTTCTTTATTTAGGACGAGAAAACTAATAACCGGAAATTTTATCGATAATTTCCGTGACTCTCGGTATGCGTTCCTGTTCTGTTGAAATCCGCTCGCGATTTTAACGGCAAATTCACCTTCGCCATTCACTTCTAACGGAAGCCCAAGGCCCTCCCGGCATAAAAAATTCGGGCCGCCACCGGGGCGAAACCGTCGGAGATCCCGACGGAAACCAGCTTGGAGCCAGAAGGGCCATGTCGGACCTCGTCATCAGCCTGCCGCCGGCAGTTGGGGACCATCAGGAGCAAGGAGCACGATGCGTCGTTGACGCAGCGCGTCGCTTCATCGCTTGCCGCGAACTTGCCACCGCGATGGCGGCTGGCCACCTCCCGCCGCCGAAGTCCTTGGCGGAGGCAATCCAACGCGATTTCGTCGCCTTCGACCTTACCCGGGCCGAGCGCGACCTCCGGGAGGCGGTGATTGCTGCCGAACCGCACATCGCAATCCCTGGTCCGCGGCTGGTCTTCTCCTCGCGCGTGCGACAGCGCCGCAATCGGCGCAGTGACCGCGCTGCCGCCTCAATGGAGTTGGCCGAAGCCTGATCGGCGACTTGCTCGGCTGCCCCAATCAGAACCTAATCACCCTCGAAAACCTTGCGTAAGTGTCACTGAGTTGGGCTATCTTGTTTTGTATGCAGGTATTCGAATCAACGCGCGTGCCGGAAGACACCCCGCTGGCCGCGCCGACCCCCTTCGCTTCGCCCCAACCGTACCTGCGCCTGGTGCTCTATGGCGTGATGGAGGCCTGGACGGTCGCCAGCGTGAACGTCCTGCCGCGATCACGCAAGGCGCGCGCCCTGCTCGCCATACTCGGCCTCGCCAAGGGGGCTCCGGTGGCGCGACTACGCCTTGCCGAGTTGCTCTGGTCGCGCCGCGGAGAGGAGCAACGTCGCGGTTCCCTGCGCCAAGCGCTGCATGAGTTGCAGGAAGCCTTGGGCCCCGTTGGAATGTCTTTGATAGAGGCGAAACGGGACAGCCTTCGCCTCCAAGCCGAACATGTTTGGGTGGATGCCCTTGCGCCGTCCGTTATGCCTGCGGGGCCTCATCTCCTGGCGGGCAGAATCGAGGATGCACTCCTCACCGACCTCCGCGGGCTCGATCCGGCCTTCGATGCCTGGCTCGAAGAGCAGCGCCAGCGGATGCGGGATAGCGCCAGCGACACCGCGTCTCGCAAATCCGTTATCGCGCCGCAACTCGCCGGTGCGGACCTCATCAGGACGGCTGCGTGGCAGGCTCTGGCAGAGGCCACGCCACAGTCTTTTGGGCGGTACTCCGCTACGAATGATGCCCCGCCGAGATCGATCGGGGCCGGGCCGACGGCCGCCGCCCAGCCCGGGCTGCGGGGAGCGCGCCTGGGCGTCGCGGCGCTGCGCGCCCTCGGCCCGGAGACCGAGCCCTATCTGTCGGTCGGGATGGCCGAGGAGATCACCCTCTCTCTCGCGAAATTTCGTTGGTTGTTTGTCGTCGACCATAGCTCCCTCGCCCGTGCGACGGAGCAGCGTGGCGAAGACGCCGCTGCCAATGAGGCAGGCATCGATCTGCTATTGGGAGGTACTGTGCAGCGCTTGGGAGCGCGCGTCCGCTTCTCGTTGAGCCTGACTGATCTGCGCCCGCCGACGGGGATCGCCTGGACCGGGAGGTTCGAGCGCGCTAGCAACGATCTATTGACGCTGCAGGACGAAATCGCAGCCGAGGTCGTCGCGCGAATTGACCAGGAAATCCTGACCATCGAAGCCGGTCGGGCCGGCAGACGTGCCAGCTTCAATCCCTCTGCCTACGACCTGTTCCTGCGCGCCATTCCCGCGATCCAGCACCTTGATCGGGAGAGTTTTCTGGAAGCTGGGGATCGCCTACGCGCGGCGACTGACCTGGAGCCTGATTTCGCCGCCGCCTATGCCTGGCAAGCCTATTGGGGGCTGCTGCTGATCGGCCAGGGCTGGGCCCGCGACAAAAAAGCCGCTGCCATGACCACCGAACGCGATGCGCGCCGTGCCGTCGCCCTTGATCCTTTGGATGCGCAGGCGCTGACCATTCTTGGCCACGTCCTGGCCTTCGTACATCATCGTCCGGAAGATGCGCTCAGCTTGCATGAGAGAGCGCTATCGCTGAATCCGAACCTCTCCATGGCCTGGGTCTTCGCCGGCTTTGCCGAATGCTACCTGGGGCGCCATGAGGAGGCACTTCGACGCCTGGATCGCTATGCGCAACTCGCGCCATGCCATCCCCATGCGTTTTTCTTCGAAGCGGCGCGCAGCCTCCCTCTGCTTTGCCTGGGGCACTACGAGGCCGCGGCGGATGTCTGCCGCCGCGCCATCGCCCTGCATGATGGGCTCAGTTACCCCTATAAGCCGCTGATCGTCGCCCTCGCGCATCTCGGCCGCACCGCGGAGGCGCGGGCGATGTGTGAGCGGCTGCTGGCGATCGAGCCTGATTTCGGCATTGCCGAGGCGATGCGCCGCTTCCCGCTGCAACGCGCGCAGGACCGCAATCTGTACGAGGCGGGCCTGCGCCGGTCGGGTTTGCGCTGAGCTATTTCGGGGCGCGGATCGGCGCGCCGCCCCAGCCTTCCAGCAGCGTCGCCAGGCGGGAGAGATCCTCCCCCGCCATTCCCTGGCTGGCGGCGAAGCGCCAGACCCGTGCCGCTTGTTCCAGCGTCCACATCGGCACGCCCTGCGCCTTCGCCTCCTCGATGCCGAGCATCACATCCTTGTCGAGGATCGACATCGCCGCGCCGAAATCGAAGCTTCCGCTGAGTACCTTCGGCATCAGCCCATCGCCGACGAAGCTGCGGCCGGTGCCGGCCTGCACCATCTCGACCATCGTCGCAGGATCGAGACCGGCCTTGGCGCCGAACGCATAGGCTTCCAGCGCAACCACCGTATTGCCGGCGAAGATCAGGTTGTTCACGAGCTTCATGGTCTGGCCCTGGCCGGGGCGTTCGCCCATCAGGAAGATCCGCTGGCCGATGCGCTCCAGCCAGGGCCGGAGGGTCGCCACCGCGGCCGGGGCGCCGGCGGGCATCATCGCCAACGTCCCCGCTCGCGCCCCCGCCGGGCCACCGCTAATCGGCGAATCGACGCAGGCGATGCCGCGCGCCGCCAGCCCTTCGGCGATCCGTCCGATGGTCGCGGGTCCGATGGTCGACATCTCTGCATGGATGCGCACCGCGCTGCCGCTGGCCACGCCCTCGGGGCCGAGGGCCACGGCCTCACTCACCTTCCCCGTCGGCAGGCAGGCGAAGACGATGCCGGCGGCATCGGCGACCGATTTGGGCGAGGCATGCGCCACCGCACCGCGGGCGACGAAGCCCGCCATGGCCTCCGGCCTGGGGTCGAAGACGTGTAACTCCACATCCTCGGCCAGCAGGCGTTCGGCCATCGGCGCCCCCATCTGGCCGAGGCCGAGGAAGCCGATCCGCGTCTTGTTGCTCATAGCGTCACCAATCCGCTGTCCACGGGAAGAATCACGCCTGTGACGATCCGGCTTTCGTCGGAGGCGAAGTAGAGGACGGCATGCGCCATATCCATGGGCTGGCCCAGCCCGTGCAGGTGTTGCGCAGCGAGAAACTGCATCGCTTCGTTGCCGGCGAGCAGCGCCTTGACCCGTTCGGTCAGCGTCACCGTCGGCGCCACCGCGTTCACCCGAACGCCCTGCCGTCCATATTCGACCGCGAGCGAGCGGGTCAGCGATGCCACCCCGCCCTTCGCTGCCGTGTAGCAATCGCGCCCCGGGAAGCCCATCAGTGCGACGACCGAGGCCATGTTGATGATCGATCCTCCACCAGACTTGATGATCTCTGGAATCGCAAAGCGGCAGCCGAGGAAGGTACCAAAGAGATCGAGCCGGATCGCCCGCCAGAATTCCTCGAGTGGCGCGTCGACGACGGTATCGTCCACATTGGTCGAGCCACCAGCATTATTGTGCAGCACGTGCAGCCCGCCCCAGTGCTGGGCGACGGTGCGGATGGTCCCCTCGATGCTCTGCGGCTCGCCGACATCGGTGCGGAGAAACATCGCCTCCCCGCCGGCCGCGGTGATCCGCTGCGCCGTTTCCTCGCCCGAGGGCACGTCGATTTCGGCGATCGCGACCCGGGCGCCTTCGCGCGCAAAAAGTTCAGCGGTGGCTCGGCCGATGCCGGTCCCCGCGCCCGTGACGAGCGCGATCTTGCCCGCAAGCCTAGGCATGCCGTGTTCCCCCATTTTCTCCCAACATGCCAGCGCACCCGGGGCTAGTCGAGCTTGACGCCAGAGACGGCAACGAGGTCGCGCCATAGCGCTTCCTGGTCGCGCATGAAGCTGGTGAAGGCAGCCGGGCTCGCATCCGTCACCACATCGAAGCCGAGCGGCAGCAGCTTCTCGCGATAGCTTGGCACCGCCGCCGCTCCAACCGTCGCCCGGTGCAGCGCCGCTGCCACCTCTGGCGGCGTGCCGGCGGGGGCGGAGATGCAGTACCAGAACTCCATGTCCATGTCGGTGCCGGGGATCAGTTCCGCCATGCCTGGCACCTGTTCGATGCCCGGCACATAGGTGACGCGCTGCTGACTGCCGACCGCGAGCGGCCGCAGCCGTCCCTCCCGCACATGCGGCATGATCGCGGGCATGCCGTCGAAGATCAGGTCGAGATTGCCGGCGATCAGATCGTTCAGCCCCGGGGCGAGGCCGCGATAGGGCACCTGGCTGATCTCGATGCCTGCGACCTTGCTGAACTTGGCCAGGGTCAGGTTGCTGATCGTGCCCCAACCCGAATTGCCGGCGCTGATCTGCCCCGGCTTCGCCTTGGCTGCTGCAATTAGCTGGCCGAAATCCTGCCAGGGCCGGTCATTGCGGGTGACCAGCAGCGTGGTACCGACCGAGACCCGGGAGATGTGGACAAAGTCACGGAAGGTGTCGAAGGGCACCGCGCTGCGATAAAGGTATTGGTTAGCGAGCAGGATGGTCGCACCGCCCAGGAAGACCGTGTAGCCATCCGGTGCGGCGCGGGCGACGGCCTCCCCTGCGATATTGCCGCCGGCGCCTGGCCGATTCTCGACCACCACGGGCTGGCCGAGCAGCGGTGCCATGCGTTCGCCCAGCAGCCGCGCGGTGATGTCTGCCGCGCCGCCGGGCGTGAAGGGCACCACGATCTTCACGGAGCGCTGCGGGAAGGCCTGCGCCTGGGCGAGGCCTAGGGGGGCAAGACCGGGGGCGGCGAGGGCGGCCAGCAGCAGCGGGCGGCGGCGGATCGGTCTCATCGGGCAGGCTCCTTGGCAGGCAAGCCGAGCGCATAGCCGGTCATTTGAGCGTCGCGCAGGACGGAGAGAAAATCGCCGGGCTCGTTGGCATCGCCAACCAGCGTGAAGGGCAGGCCGCTGGCCTCCACCTCCGCCAGCACGCCGCGTTCGGGCAAGGCGCCGATCGCGGCGATGACGACCGAGGCCGGCGTCGTCGCCGGCGCGCCGTCGATGGTAAAATGGAGCTGGCCACCGGCAAGGTGTTCGGCCACAGCCTTGGTGTGGAAGGCGACGCTGGCGGGCCGCAGACGCAGCAGCGTATCGGTGCGGTTGTTGCGCGCCATCTGCGGCGCGAGCGCCGGCCCCGCTTCCAGAACCGTGATGGTGCAGCGCCGCTGCGCCAGGATCTCCGCCACCTCGACGCCGACGATCCCGCCGCCGATCACCGCGACTGCGCTGCCTTGCGGCACCAGATCGGGATCGGCCAGCACCGCCCAGGCCGGCAGCGGCGCGGCGCCCGGCAGGTCGAGCAGGCGCGGCCGCGCGCCGGTTGCGACCACGATATGGTCGAGCCGGGCCGCGCGCAGCATGGCCGTATCGGCGGCGATGCCGTAGCGGATGCGGACGCCGAGCGCCTGTGCCTGGTCCCAGCGATAGGTCCAGGCGGGCCATACCTCCGCCTTGTCCGGCGCGGCGACAGCCAAGTGCATCTGCCCGCCAGGCCGCGCCGCGCGTTCCCAGACCTCGACGTCATGGCCGCGCGCCGCGGCCATGCGCGCCACCTCGAGCCCGGCGAGCCCGGCGCCGAGCACGAGCACGCGAAGGGGTGCCACATCGCCCGGCGGGCCGAGCTGCGGCTCGGCCAGGGCCAGCTCCTCGAACTCGGTGCCGAGCACGGGGTTGGTGACGCAGGCGACGTCCTTCTCCAGCGTCAGCCGCTCGAAGCAGACATTGCAGGAAATGCAGCCGCGGATCGGCGTTGGAATCTCGCCAAAGGCTTTGCGTGGCCAATAGGCATCGGCGGTCAGCGCCCGGCCGAGTGAGACGAAATCGGCGCTGCCATTGGCCAGCACCGCCTCGGCATCCTCCGGCGTCAGGATGCGGCCGGCAATGATGGTGGGGATGCCTACGGCCTCCGTGATCGGGCGGGCATGCGGCTCCAGCACCCGCCGCGGCATCGAGGGAGGCTGGATGCAGAAGCGCGATAACGCCGGGCTTTCATTGGTGCCGCCTGAGAGATCGAGTGCATCGACGCCGGCCGCTTCCAGCATCTGCGCCAGCGCGACGATCTCCTCGGTCGTGTAGCCGTCCGGGCAGTATTCGGTGCAGGAGATGCGGACCCAGAGCGGGAAGTCCGGCAGCGCGTCGCGCAGCCTGTGCACCGTCTCCAGCAACAGCCGGGCGCGGTTTTCCAGGCTGCCACCGTATTCATCCTCCCGCTGGTTGATCCGGCGGGTGAAGAATTGCTGAAACAAGTAGCCATTGGCCGCGTGCAGCTCCACCGCATCGTAGCCGGCCTGCCAGAGGCGGCGCGCAGACGCGACGAAATCGCACTGGATTTTCCGAATTTCCGCCTTGTCGAGGGGGCGGACGGCATCGCCGGTATTTGGGTTGTGCCAGGGGGAGGGGCCGACCGGTTCCATGTTCAGCACCAGCCGCCGCAGCAGGCCGCCGCGGTGGTTGAGCTGGCCGATGGTCAGGCAATCATGCCGCTTGATCGCCTCCACCAGCCGGGCGAGGCCGGGGATGAAGCGGTCGTGATAGATCCAGAGGCTGTTGTTGTGCGCCCGCCCGCCGGCGGAGACCGCCATCGCCTCGGTAACGATAGCGGCGACGCCGCCCTTGGCGCGGAGCTCGTAGTACAGTCTGTCGCGTTCGGTGGAGAGGCCGTCGCTGGTACTGAAATTGGTGCCCATGGGCGCCATGATCAGCCGGTTCTTCAGGGCGAGCCGGCCGATCTGGCCGGGCTGGCGCAACCTCTCCACCGCCACGTGCTCAGCCCTTGTCGGCGTCGATAATCGCCTGCAGCTCGGCAGGGTCTGCCTCCATCTTCACCCCCGCGCGCTCGACCTGCAGCAGCATCGGCACGCGGCTGTCGCGATGGCCCCAGCCGCGCGCCAGCGCCTCGTTCATCTCCTCAAGCGTCAGCTGGCAGAAGCGCATGGGCACGCCGAGCTCGCGCCCCATGGTGGTCGCCAGCGTCACGTCCTTGTGCGCGAGCTTGAGGGCGAAGGCCGGCGGGTCGTACTTATTGATCAGGAACTGGTCGGCGACGCGGTCGAACATGCGCCGCCGGCCGAGCGCGCCCTGGCGCACCGCCTTCCACAAAGCGGTCGGGTCCATGCCCGCCTTCACGCCCATGGTGAAGACTTCCGCCATCGCAGTCTGTACCGCGTAGCCCGCCATGTTGTGCACGAGCTTGGCCACCGTCGCGGTGCCGATCGGGCCGATATAGGCGGCCTGGTCACCGATCGCGTCCAGCACCTTCTTATGCTTGTCGTAGGTGGCGCGATCGCCGCCGACCCAGATTGCGAGCTTGCCGCTCTCCGCCCCCTTCGGGCCGCCCGAAACCGGGGCATCGAAGCCGAAGGCGCCCTTCTCGGCCAGCGCCGCGTTCACCCGGCGCATCAACGTTTGGCTGTTGGTGGACAGGTCGAAATAAGCCAGGCCTGGCCGGGCGCCGGCCAGCAGCCCATCGGGGCCAAAGACCACCGCCTCCACCTCCGGCGGGCCGGGCAGGCTGGTGAAGACCACGTCGCACTGCTCGGCGATCTGCTTCGGCGTCGTCGCCCATTCGGCGCCGGCATCCAGATGGCGCTGCGCGGCGTCCTTGCGGACATCCAGCACCATCAGCTTGTACTGCGACTTCTGCAGATTGGCGGCCATGAAGGCACCCATGGTGCCGAGGCCGATAAAACCGATCTTCATGGGGTCAGCCCTTCGCCTTGTCCTGCGCTTCGAACACATCGACCGCGACATGCGACGCGGTCATCGCCGCCGGCCAGCCGGCGTACATCGAGAGGTGGGTGATGATCTCGCAGATCTCCTCGCGGGTCAGGCCGTTGCCGAGGCCGCGATTGATGTGGCTGTTGAGCTGGTCTGACCAGCCGAGTGCCACGAGCGCGGCGATGGTCGCGATGCTGCGCTCGCGCTTCGACAGCTCCTGGCGTTCCCAGACGTCGCCATAGACATAGTCGTGCGTCATGGCGACGAGCTTGGGAAAATGCGGGTTGATGCGGTCGCGGCGGGCGGAGGGTGGGGCTGCCATGTCAGTCTGTCCTGTGCGAGGTTGCGGGGGTTATTCGACGCGGGTGTTCGTCTCGGCGATCACACGCTGCCAGCGTGCGGTCTCAGCGACGATATAGGCGCCGAATTCGGCTGCCGTGCCGCCGGCGGGATCAACGCTGAGCTCGATCAGCCGCGCCCGGCTTTCGGGCTTGCTCAGCAGCGCGTTGCCGGCGCGATTCAGCGCAGCGATGGCGGGCTCGGGCGTCTTCTGCGGCACCATCAGCCCGTACCAGGTGGCCATCGCCGCCCCCGGCCAGCCGGCCTCAGCCACCGTCGGGATGCCCTTGAAGGCCGGCGCGGCGGTCGCTTCCGAGAGAGCGAGGATGCGGATCTTGCCAGCATCGAGGTAAGAAACGGTCTCCGGCGCGGGGAAGGTCATCATCTCCAGCCGCCCGGCCATCAGGTCGAGGAAAGGCGCCGCGCCGCCGGTATAGGAGACGTTCTCAAAAGGCAGCTGCGTCGCCACCCGAAGCAGGATATTGGCGAGGTGCGAGGAGGTGCCGCTGCCGGAAATGCCGGCCAGGATCGGCCCGGCCCGCTTCGCCTCCACGAAGTCGCGCAGGCTCCGCGCCGGATTTTCCGGCCGCACGATCACCGCGAT